>JAGCUY010000030.1 GCA_017962605.1 Kiritimatiellia bacterium
CGGTTTGCCCGTCACCCGGAGCCGCCGCGCCCTTCGCCGGCGCGCCGCCCTGCGCATTTGCCGCGCTCGCCGCCGTGCTGACCGCCTGCGCCAGTGCCGCCGCATTCTCCACCCACTGCGCGCATTGGGGGTCGCGCCCCGTGAGCGCCCTGAATGCGCGGTAGGCCGACATCATCTCAATCGACAGCGGGTTCAGGATGCCAGCCGACAGCCCTGCGCCAAGCGCCAGCGTGTAGAAGGAGGCGTTGAGCTGCGGCCGCGCGGGCAACCCGAAGGAGATGTTGGAAACGCCAAGGCATGTGCGGCATCCAAGTTCGCCGCGCACGCGCCGCATGGCTTCGAGGATCACGTTTGCGCTCTGAGGCTCCGCGCTCACGGCAAGGCAAAGAACGTCTATCACGAAGTCGCTTGGCTTCAGACCGTATTTCCTGCCGCGCTCGAGAATCTTGCGCGCAATCGCCACGCGCCCCTCGGCGGTCGGGGGGATGCCCTTCTCGTCGAGGGTCAGCGCCACGGCCACGCCGCCGTATTTTGCCATCAGCGGCATTACGGCCTCCATCGACTCCTCCTTGCCGTTCACGGAGTTTATCAGCGCCTTGCCGTTGTAGTGGCGGAGCGCTCGCTCAAGGGCCGCAGGGCTTGCGGTGTCGATCTGGAGGGGAAGGTCGCAGACCCCCTGCACCGCCTGGACCGCCCAGTCGAGGGTCGCGGGCTCGTCAAGTCCTGGCACGCCGACGTTTACATCAAGGATGTGCGCCCCAGCCTCGGCCTGCGCCACTGCCTCGCGGAGAATGTAGGCTGTATCGCCCTCCTCCAGCGCCACGCGCAGGCGCTTCTTGCCGGTGGGGTTGATTCTCTCGCCGATGATGACTGTGTCGTCGAATGGAATCTCCACCACCCGCGAACCAGAAGTTATAACCGTGCGTTCTTTCAAAACTTCCCGAGACACGCCAGCGCCAAACTTCACAGGCGCAATCGCGGCGTGCAACGCCGCGATATGCGCCGGCGTTGTCCCGCAGCAGCCGCCGACAATCGAGGCGCCCGCATTGATGAGTTCAACGACGCCGCGCGCGAACTCCTCCGGGCCGACGTCGAAGACGGTCCGACCGCCATCGAGGCGCGGCATCCCGGCATTAGGCTTCACGGCGATTGGGGTCGTCACCAGCTGCGCCAGGCGCCGCACGTATGGCAGCATCCGGTCTGGACCGAAACCGCAGTTGAAGCCAAGCATATCCACGCGCAACCCCTCAAGCAGGGCGGCGACGACCTCGACGCTTGCGCCGGTGAGGAGCGTTCCGTCCTCGCCAAGGGCGACGGTCGCCAGAATTGGCAAGGAGGAGTTCTCCTTGGCCGCAAGGACGGCCGCCTTGAGTTCGTAGGCGTCTCCCATGGTCTCAATGACGACCAAGTCCGCGCCAGCGCTGGCTCCGGCAACGACCTCGGCGGCAAAGGCGTCGTATGCGGCGTCGAACTCAAAGTCGCCCGACGGCTTTAGAAGACGGCCCGTAGGGCCGATGTCTAGCGCAACGCGCCCATGGCCGGCGGCCTTCGTCGCCTCGCGGGCAAGCCTCACCCCGGCCTCGACGACATCGGCAAGTGGCGCCGCGCCGTGGTATTTGGCCGCATTCGCGCCGAAGGTGTTGGAATAGACCACATCGGCGCCGGCGGCGAGATATGCCCCGTGAATCGCGCGGACGTCGTCTGGGCGCACGAGATTCCACAATTCAGGAACCTCGCCAGGCTTCAGTCCCCTGGCCTGAAGCTGCGTCCCCATTCCCCCGTCAAGGAAAAGTATCGCCCCATCATTGAAAATGTCGTTCATGTTCGTCGGCTTCCATTGAGCATTCCAAGTGTCAAAAACAGGCCTTCACCCCGATGACGGCGCTGACGCTTTTGGACGGCACCATGAGCAGGCTGTCCGTAAGCGACACGCCAATGGCGCGGGAGGTGTCGAGCAGCCCCAGCAGCGGGCGCTGCGCCTCAAGCGGGAAGTCGCCGAAGCCCGGCGAATAGCGCGGCACTAGGGCCTCGCCTTCCCGAAGTTCAGCGCGAATCGCCTCCCCTGCCCCATCCATTAGCTCCTCGATTCCAGCTGCGCCAATCGCCTGAAGAATCAGCGCGTCGGCGGAGGACGAGACTGCGGCGCGTCTCGCTAGCGCGTCAAAGCGCGGCCCTAGCGTCCCGCAAATCAAATAGACGGCATGGCAGTCTTTGAGGTGGAGCGAAAGGGTCTTCGACTCCGCCAGCCGGAGTCCCGCCGCGAGGAGCGTGGGGTTGGCCGCCCAGTCGTCGAAGCGCGTCCAGGCGCTGCGTGGGCGGATCGCCTCAATGGCTTCTGGTCGCAGGGCCTCTATCCGCGCCAGAAGCGCCTCGTCCGGCTCGCGTCGGCCAAGGCTCAGGTAGCGGCAGATTTCCCTCGTGTCCAGAGTCATTGACGTTGCGGTGTGCCCTGCACTATCCCCTTAAGGTTCGTCATGATTCCCTCCGCGACTTCGGGGCGGTTCATCGTGTAGAGGTGGACGGCGTTCACGCCATTGGCGTAGAGGTCGATGATCTGCTCGGTGGCGTAGGCGATGCCGGCGGAGAGCATGGCGTC
The DNA here is from genome assembly GCA_017962605.1 of Kiritimatiellia bacterium. Lineage (GTDB taxonomy): Bacteria > Verrucomicrobiota > Kiritimatiellia > RFP12 > JAAYLN01 > RGIG5952. The sequence goes on from JAGCUY010000030.1 coordinate 2,597, forward strand.
GGGATTGTCGCCGAAGCGATCGACAATCGCCTTGAAGCGGCTCGGCAGATAGGTGCCGGAAATGCGGCAGATGCGGGCGATCTGCCTGCCGTTGGTGACTGGCATGATGCCGGCGACGACCGGCACCGTCACGCCGCGGTCGCGCAGCTTAGAGAGGTAGCGGTAAAAGATGTTGTTGTCGAAGAACATCTGGGTAGTCACGAAGTCAAGCCCCGCCTCGACCTTCTGCCTCAGGTAGGCGATGTCGTCCTCGATGTGCTCGCAGTCGGGATGGCGTTCGGGATAGCATGCCCCGCCGAGGCAGAATCCATGCGGGCGCAGGGCGCGCACGAGATCGACCGCATGCGAGAAGTGGCCGGGAGGCGGGGCGTCCATGTCCTTGGGCAGGTCGCCGCGCAGGCAGAGGACATTCTCAAGTCCCGCGGTCTTGATGGCGGCGACCTCGCCGTCGATCGCCTCGCGGGACGCCGCGATGCAGGTGAGGTGCGCAAGGGCGCTCACGCCGAGGCCTCGCACGAAGGAGGCCATCTCAACGGTGTTGGCGCGGGCGTTACCCGATGCGCCGTAGGTGACGGAGATGAAGGACGGCCCCGCCTTTGCGAGACGCGCCACGGCCTCCTTGATGGGCCCGAATGGGGCGTCGGCCTTTGGAGGGAAAATCTCGAAGGACAGGGATGGCGTCCCTGCCGCCAGAATATCGCTGATTCTCATGGCACGATTATACCAAAATATGCTATACTTCCGTTGTTCCGTTTTTGTAAAGGCAAGGCACCATCATGACAAACGCAGCGATTCTCGCGGCCGTGGCCGCGACCAACCTGGCGGTCCGTCTGCCCCAGGTCGTTGTTTACGCATCCCGCATCGGCGACACGGCGGCCGACCTCCCCTCCTCCGTCCAAGTAATGGACGATGCCGACATCGCCGCCAGCGGCGCGCGCGACCTTCCAGAACTTCTCGAGCGCGGCGCGGGCATAGCCATCCACCGACTGAACGCCAACCCGCTCCAATCCGAAATATCAATGCGCGGCTTCGGCGAAAACTCCTTCGGCCGCACGAAGGTCATCCTCGACGGCGAGGAGCTGAACAACGTCGATATGTTCGCGCCAAACCTCATGCGCGCGCCGCTGGCCGGTCTTGAGCGCGTCGAGGTCCTGCGCGGGCCGCAGCCCGTCCTCTACGGCGATGGCGCGGTGGCAGGCGTGGTCAACGCCGTCAGCGACGAATCCGACGCCGAAGGCAAGACCCGCATCTCCGCCACCGTCGGCTCCTACGGCACATTCGGCGCAAGCGCCATGACCCGCGGCGGCGCAGATGACGGCATCACCTACTATTCGGCGCTCGACTACCTCCGCTCCGACGGCTGGCGCGACCGTGGCGGCTACAATCTCGAAACCGCCTCGGCTGGCGTGCGCAAGAACTACGAAGGCGGCTCCTCCCTCGCCCTGCGGGCCAACGTCCAGCATGCACGCTACGAACTTCCCGGCTCCATTCCGCTGGAAGGCTGGCGCGACCACCCCCGCGACGCCGCATACCTCAACGACTGGAGCCGCCTCTGGAGCGGCGGCCTCACCCTCGACTCCAAGATCGCCATGCAGGACGAACAGGAGTTTCGCATCGACGCCGGCGCATCCCGCCAGACCCGCCGCTCGCACTGGGGCGACTACTTCTACGAAAACGACTACCGCCTCTGGGGTCTCTTCCTCTCCCCGCGCTACATCAACGAGCGCGACGCCTTCGGCCTCGGGAGCAAGTTCACTGTCGGCGCCGACATCCGCTACGACCGCGACGACATCCGCGACCGCTCCGGCTTCAACAACCCGAAATACCACTTCTCTCGCACACGCGCCGCCGCATTCGTCCACGAGCAGCTTTGGGCCACTGAGCAGATAGCCATCGTTGCAGGCGCCCGCGCCGAGTCCATCGCCAACCGCTGGAACAACTACTCCGGCCTCACCGCCGACGACAGCCACGACTGGGAGGGCGACTGGGAACTGGGGCTCGTCTGGCACCCGACCGACGCCATAAAGGCATTCGCCAAGGGAACCCGCTTCCACCGCTCCCCCTTCTGCGACGAAATGAACTACACCCTCGACGGCAAGCTCCTCAAGCCCGAAACCGGCCACTCCTTCGACATCGGCTTCGACTGGCAGGCGACATCAGAACTCTCCATTGACGCCGTAGCCTACACGATGTGCATGGAAGACGAAATCTTCTACAACCCCTACGCCATTGAAAGCCCCTGGGGATGGGGCGGCTACAACTGCAACAGCCCCGCAAAGACCCGCCGCGCCGGAATCGACGTCGGCTTCAGATGGCGCCGCGAGGGCGTGGCCGACGCCTCCCTGCGCTACGGCCTGGTCAACGCCTACTTCCACGGCGGGCAGTATGACGACTGCGACATCCCGCGCGTCCCGCAACACCGCGTCAGCACCGAGGCCGGACTTTGGCTGACCGAGGAGCTGAAGTTGCGCGTCGGCCACCGCTTCACCTCATCGCAGAGGCTCGTCGGCGACTTCGCAAACGACCACGGCAAAATTGGCGCATACTCCGTCTTCGACGCCGGGGCGACCTACGAGCCGAAATGGGCGAAGGGATGGCGGCTCTCGCTCGTGGTTGACAACCTCCTGGACAGCCGCTACTGCGACTTCGCCGGGTGGAGCGACTTCAGCGGCGCCTACTGCTACCCCGCCGCCGGCCGCTCAATCCTTGCCACCCTCAGCTGCGAGTTCTAACCTGCCGTATCAGGCTTTCGCCTGAAGTTAGTCGTTAGTTGTTAGTCGTTAGTAGTTAGTAGTTAGTCGTTGGTGGTTAGTCGTTAGAGGCTAGTTGCTAGTGGTTAGTGGACTCCGCCAGTTGGCGGGCGAGGCGGGGGAGAGCCGGGTCGCGGGCACCGCAGATGAGAATGGCGCCTTCGCTTCCCGCTTCGGCGGAGAATGCGCGGAGCGCCTTGTCGGCTTCCGCGATGTCACTCACTTCGCGCACTCCTGCATAGCCTAGGCGGCGAATCGCCCCGGCCAATGCGTCGCTGTTGATTGAGCGGTCTGCCGTCCCGCCGGCGTCATAGACCGGCAGCAAAAGAAGCTCGTCGTCCTTTCGCAGCGTTCCCGCGAATGCCTCGGCCAGCGGCTCTAGCATCTTGCGAAGCGGCGCATAGCCATGCGGCCGCCATAGGACGGCCATTCTGGCGTGCGCCGTGGCGACCGTCCGCATCGCCGCCCCAAGCTTTGCCGGATTGTGGCCGTAGTCGTCGATGACAAGCGCCCCTTCCCCGATCTTCCCAACGCGCTGGAGCCGCCGCTCCACGCCGGGGAAGGTAAGGAGGGCGCGCCGGACTTTAGCCTCGTCTGCCCCCAGCGCCAGCGCCATCCGCGCAGCCTGGCAGGCGTTCTGGCAGTTGTGGCCACCAGGCAGGGCAACCGTCCACTCTCGCCCGTATGCGGTGAAACGAGACTTCCATGGCGAGGACTCAGACGGTCTCCACGCGAAGTCGTCGGGCAGACCTTCGACGACCTCGTTCTTCACCTGCGACTTGAACTGCGCGAAGAGGGCGCGTGTCTCCTCTTCGTTGAAGTGGTCGGGCGTCTCGTTGGTGACAATCGCCCAGTCGGGGTTGAAGCGAAGGAAGGACCTGTCGCTCTCGTCGGCCTCGAAGACCATCAGCTCCCCTTCCCCATGCCGAACGCTCCCCACGCGGTCGCCGCCGGCGTCCCAGCCTACGACCGACGCCCCGTTGATGACTGCGGGGTCGAGTCCTGCCTCGGCGAGTATCCAGCCAAGAAGGGCGGTGGTGGTGCTCTTGCCGCTGGTGCCTGCGACGGCAACGGTCACGCGGCCATCGGTCAGGCGCTCAAGGGCGGCCGAGCGGTGGATGGTCTCCACGCCACGCCGCCGCGCCTCAACAAGGTCTTTGTTGTCCTCCTCGATGGCGGTGCTGACAACGGCCAGCGTCGTCGCCTCGCCGATGCCGGAGCCGTCCTGCGGCGAAACGACAACGCCCTGCTTGCGGAGGGCGTCAAGCACGGGAGTGGAGTCGCCGGCGTCGGCCAGGCGGTCGGAGCCGGTGACCTCAGCGCCAGCATCGAGGTAAGCCTGTGCGATGGCGCTCATCCCCACGCCGCCAATGCCGACGACATGTACGGATTCGCCATGCGGCATTTCCTCTGCCCAGAAGCGCTCGCGACGCGCCTCGTCGGCGGCATGCAGGGCGGCGACCGCCTCCGCGCCAGCCTCCGCTGCGGGGACGGCGGCGAAGCCGGCCTCGTGCGGGACGAGTCCCTGCGCTCGGAAAATCAGCTCGAAGTTAGTCCGCTCGGCCTCAGTGCGCTCGACTGGGGCGATGCGGCGGAAGAATGGATCGGAGGCCATCTGCGCCTCCATGTCGGCGAAGTAGGCGTCGCTATCCGTGGCCACCTGAAGGTCGCCGCCCTCGGCAAGACGCGTCCAAACTAGGTACCGGAACTCGTCGTTGAAGACGCGGTGGCCGCTGTGGCGGCGCTTGGGCCAGGGATCTGGGAAGAAGAGGTAGAAACGGGCGACCGAATGTTCGGGCAGCATGTGGCGCAGGACATACAGGGCCTCCAGGCGCACCATGAAGACATTGTCCAGACCGGCGCGGGCGGCCTTGCGGGCGATTTTCTGGACGCGGGGCTTGAGGCGCTCTATGCCGATGAACTGTGTTTCGGGGTGCGCCGCGGCGCGGGCGAGTATGAAGCGCCCCATTCCGCTGCCGATGTCCACCTCAAGCCTCTGCCGTCCGCCGCAGATGGCGGCGAGGTCGAGCGGCTTCGCTATGTCGCCGTTGAAAATCTTGTCGCTGTAGTCTGACATTTGGTGCCCATTATACCAAACCCTCCGCGTCTGCGGAGCGGCGCACTACTGGCGCGCATCGCGGCGATAGTCGCGCATTGACTTGCCGTAGGCGCGGCGGAAGATGATTTTGAAATAGGTCTCGTCCTCGTAACCGCAAAGGGGACCTATTTCGCCTATCGGCGTCTCGGAGTGGCGCAGAAGGTCGCACGCCTTCTCCAGCCGGACGCGCTGCAACTCCTGCACAATCGTCCTGCCAACCGTCTTCCTGAAATAGCGCTCCAACAGGCTGGACGAGCAACCAGCGGCCTTCACCACGTCGGCCGCTGTCGCGCCTGACGCGCCATGCAGCCGGATAAAGTCAAGCGCGAGGTTGACGATGCGCGCCGTTCCCTTGAAGTCAAGGGCCGAGAGTCGCTCGACGATTCCGCGCATGCCGTAGGTCTGCGGCTCGGACGCGACGCGGCGTCCCGACAGCATGGCGTCCAGTATCCGCATGGCCTCGTAGCCTCCGCCCTCGAAGTCGGGCTCAATGCTGGTGAGGGTCGGCACGGTCTGCTCGCAGATGTATTCCTCGTTATCGACGCCGATGACCTGCGCCACCTCGGGAACGTCAATGCCAGCCTCGCGGCAGGTGCCCAGAACCGCCATCGCACGCCAGTCGTTAGCGGCGAAGATGCCGCAGGGCTTGGGCAGCGCCAGTAGCCAGCGCAGAAGCGCCTCCTTTGCCTGCGCCAAGTCGCTTTTCTTGTCAACGCGAAAGACCGAGGGCGCGGCAAAGCCGGCCTTGACGACCTCCTCGGCGAAGGCGGCGCCGCGGGCCAGCGACCAGTCATAGTCTTGCAGTGCCCCGACATATCCGAAGTGGCGGAGGTTGTGGCGTAGGAAATGGATGGCGGCCATCCGACCTGCTACGGCGTTGTCGCCACGCATTCTGATGCATTGGCGTCCGGCCAGGTTCGCAATTGGGCCGGACGAATGGAACAGGACCGCCGCCCGGACTGAATCCGACCGCTTTGACAGCGCAGTGTATGTGTCGCTGATTAGGCCATCAGGCACCCAGGCTCCAAGTTCGCCGATTTCGTCCCTGCGGCCACCGCCGTCGATATGCACCTCAATGTAAGGATGCGTAGCGGCATAGCGCAGGACGCCCACTGAAATCATTCGCCCGGCCTTGTATCTCATGTGGAGGCGCACCAGCACCCGCCATTTTCCACGCTTCGCTTTTTTCATCCCTCCAACCTCAAAACTTCTAAACTTCCTGGGCGCGAAGCGCCAACCCTCCCGGGCGCCAGCGCCAAACCTCCAAACATCCAAATCTCCAAGGCGCGCCAGCGCCAAACTTCCCCACCCCTCCATTCTACCACATCGCGGATGATTCGTAAAAACACGGAGTCATTGTCTGATTTTACACATTGTTTGGAGAGGCGCAAAGTGTTAGAATGATTGGCCAACACCTAAGGAGACTAGAATGAAAAAGGTAAACAAACATTCCTCAATCGCCCTCTCGTCCGCACTGGCCGCGGTCATTGCCGCCACAACGGCTGCGACCCCATTGGCTGCATCTGAACGCGAAGCGGTGACATATCTGGAGTATGTGGAATCGTCGGGATCGTCCGCGTCGAACGGCTCGTTTGCGCATCTTGACGACGTGAGGCCGGAAGGCGACTGGAGAATCGCCGTCGACTTCTCCCTCGACGACATTACCGCCAACCACTCCATCTTCACGTGCAAGAACAAAAACGCCGGCAACAGGGTAATCGGCGTTTACAACATAAAGGACTCAGGAATCAGGCTGGACATGAACAAGGTTACGGGAACCGCCGAAAACGGCGGTTTGGCGTCCGGCACGTTCCCTACGCCTGGCCTCCGACAGACCATCGTTTACGACGCCGGCGACCTGTATCTGGACGGGGTAAGAATCGCCAGTTTCACGAACGGCGTCGAAAATGTGACGGGGGCGAACGTCAACCCGATCACAATCTTTGGCGACAGGAAGTCGGCCTCGGAGTGGACCAACTACAGCAAGGGCCGCCTCTATGGCGTCAAGATGTGGGACGGTGACGGCAACCTCGTCCACGACCTGCGTCCGTGCCGCGACGCGGACGGCGTTGCCGGCCTCTATGACGCCGTGACGGGAAACAAGTACTTAAGCGCCGCGACAACGCCATTCACCGCAGGTCCCGAAGCGGCACCAGACGGCGTGGAATTTCTGGAATCCGTCACGACGAGCGCAAGCTCGAACTCCAAGAACGACGGCCAGTTTTTCAACACGGAATACGTCCCGGCATACGACTGCAAGATTGAACTCGACGTCGCCCCATTGTCCGCTACCAACAGAAACTGGTGCTTCTTCCACTCCGCTACGCCGTCGTCATCAAGTTATTACAAGCTTTCCCTTTTTCATATATCCAGCAAAGCGAAGTTGCGTCTTGATACAGGAACCACGACAACTGACGCAACCGACAAATCCAGACGAGGCATCCGCAGGACGTATGTTTACGACAGGGGCGCAGTATTCGTGGATGGCGAAAAGCAGATTGATAATGCCAGTGGCATAGCCTCGATCGCAACGACGCCCTCCTTGCCGCTGGTCATAGGCGCCTCCTACGATAGCGGCGCGAGCAATGCCCCGTCGAACCACAACGGGAACGTTTCCAACTTCAGTTCACTGCGCATCTATCGTTTCCGTCTTTGGGATGGCTCCGGCATTCTCCAGCGGGATATGCGTCCCGCGAAGGACGCGGCCGGAAACGTCGCGCTCTATGACGTAGTCAACCGCAGGTTCCACTATCCCTCCTACAGGACAACATCTGCGTTTGCCGCCGTTGGCGGCGTGGACGGGAACTTCCCTGTCGGTCCGGAACTGGACTATCTGGAGACGGCTGGCAATGTCAATGACGGCAGGCAGTGGTACGACACTGGCTATATCCCGTCAGGTCTTGCGAAGATAGAGATCGACGCGAAGCCGCTTACCGCAGTATCGACGCAATACACGTGGTTCTCGACAAAGAGCAGCGGAAACGAACTTAACGTCTTCTCCATTAAGGACAAAGGGCTTCGGCTGGACGTCAACAACGTGCAGGGTCAACTTGACACCAAGCCGTCGAAAGACACGCGATACACGTTGCTGTACAACGGCGGAAAGCTGTTCCTTGGCAATGATCTGCTCGTGGACAGGTCAAGCGATGCCGAGGCGATGGCGAGCGCGAAGTGGCGCACCTACCTTTTCGCCAGCAGCGGCGGCGCGACATCAAAGGATTTGTTCAACATGGCGAAAATGGAGGTCTATGGCGTCAGGATCTGGGACAGCGACGGCGGGACGCTCGTGCGCGACTTCGTGCCACGACGGACGGCCTCTGGCTTCGTCGGCCTCTACGACAGTGTTGGCGACAAGTTCTACAAGAGCGGAAACGACGTTGTCACGAATGGCTGGGACGTTTCGGCGATTGCCGGGACGAACAATATGCCGACAGCCGCTCAGATCGAGGCGGCGGGCGACGTGCTAGACTCCGTCGTGCTTGTGAAGGGCGGCTCAAAGATTGCCGCTGCCGACGGCTTCGCGCAGAAGACCAATGATAACGTTGTTTGTCCTTTTGCCGGCAAGACGGCGACAGCCTACTGCGCAGACTTCCCCCAGAGCTTCACGGTCACGGCGGCCGGAGAGGGCACCAATGTCGTGACGGCCACGACGGGCTTCGCCTCGCTCGGCAAGCCATTCTCATCCTCGCAGGGCACAGACTGGACAGCCGTCTTGCGCGTCCGGCGCGAGGCCAAGGGCGTGGATGTTGAAGACATCGTCCTTTCGCTGGGTTCGGATTGCGAGAAGGATGGGCTGAAAATCGGCTTCTGCGGTAGCGAGGCGAATCGCCGCCTTGACGTGCGCGTGGGCGACGAGGTCTGGCCAGGGCTTTCGGGCTTCCTGGCCCCCGCTGGCGACTGGCTCGACATCGCGGTTACGGTCGACGCCTCGTCGGGCGCGGTGCGCGTCTATTACTGCCGTGAGGGTGAATCTGTGATTTGGGCTGACAAGACCTTTGCCGTATCCGCCACGAGCGAAACCCTCGTCAATCTGGCGGCGCGCGCGACCTGGAGCGTCAAGGTCGGCGGCGAGGCCGCCGCCACCAACGCGGAGGTCGGTCGCATCGTCGACGGCAAGTGGACGATGTTCGACAACGCGCTCAAGGCTTTCAAGGGGTCTGTCGAAAGCGTCGCCATTTGGTCGCGCAAGCTCTCCGACGCGGAAGTCCTAGCGGCCTTCAACGCTGTGCCACACTTTGATGCCTTTACGATAATCTTTAGGTAGCCAAAGCGAACATGGGGTTGCTGCCATGATGACTCTTTGCGCCTTGATAGCGGTCGTTGCGGCCGCCGCGCTTGGTGGAGGGGCTGCTTTCGCGTCCGGCATGCCGATTGTGGACGGGTTCGCGCACCCGCCCAAGTCTTGCGCCGTCCAGACATGGTGGCACTGGATGGACGACTGCGTGACGCGCGAGGGGATTGAGCGCGACCTCAAGGCCATGGCAGATGCTGGCATCAGCACGGCATACGTCTTTGCGCCGAGGATGTCCAACCTGCCGACGACCGCAAAGACGATGTCGCCGGAGTGGCTGGACCTTTTCGCCTTCGCGATTGCGGAGGCGAAGAAGAACGGCATGGAGCTCGGCTTCCACAACTGCCCGGGCTGGTCAAGTTCCGGCGGGCCGTGGATTGCGCCGGAGGATTCGATGAAATGCATCGTGTCCTCGTCGCGAGATGTCACGCTCTCCGAGCTAGGCGAATGCGGCGCGGCGCTCGCGCTTCCGCCCCCGCCGCAGAAGCGCGGCTTCTTCCATGACATCCGCCTTTTCGCCTTCCCTGCCCTACTCCCGCCCTCCTTGGTCAATGGCTCTGTGCCGGACAACATTCCCCTTGCAAAGGACGACGCTGCGGAATATGTGCTTGAATATGCGGAGCCTTTCGCGCCTTCGGTGGCAGTATTCGACGTGGCGATTGCGAGTTTCTACATGGCGGTTGACATCTTCGCCGAAGTGAACGGCCAGTGGGAACGGCGCGGCGGCAAGGATTTCAAGCTCTTCCGCTCCGAGGACATCCCGAAGACGGTCGCCTTGGGAGAAGGGATGCCTGCAAGCCGATGGAAGATTTGCTTCAGGGCGTTGCGCAACCCACCGTGGATTCGGCGCACAGACATCCCAATCCGCTCAGTGGAACTCGGCAACTTCCCCTTCATGGACTCAAGGACGGCGATTGCTCAAGAAGAACTCGTTGACTTGGGAAATGCCGTCAGCGGAGACGAGGTGGACGTCGCCAAGCTTTTGCCGCTCCTTCCCGCCGAAGTCTCGCAGACATGGCGCATCCTGCGCGTCGGCTACACGACGACTGGCGGCGGCCCCGCGCCTGCCACCGTTGGCGGACTGGAGTGCGACAAACTGGACAGGCGCGGCCTCACGGCCCACTGGAAGGCTATGCCCGCGCGGATTCTCGCCCTGCCCGACGCGCGGGAGGTCGTGCGCCATGTCGTGATTGACTCGTATGAGGTCGGCAAGCAGACCTGGACGGAATCGCTGCCAGACGAGTTCCGCCGCCGCACGGGGCATGAGATTTGGCCCGTCCTGCCCGCCGTGCTTGGCTACCGCGTGGAATCCGATTCCAGGACGACGGAACTAAGAAAGGCGTTTGACGGAGTCATCGCCGACTTGTTCGCCGAAAACTACTACGACTACTTTGCCGAACTCTGCCATGCGGCCGGGGTCAAGGCCGTCATGGAGCCATACGGCGGCCCCTTCGACTCGATGCGCTGCGGACGCGAAGCCGACGTGCCGACATGCGAGTTCTGGCTTGGACGCCCACTCAGCCACTCCGTAGGCAAAGCGGTGGACATTGCGCGGAAATACGGGAAGAACATTGTGGCCGCCGAAGCATTCACCACTGAGGCGCGCGAAGGGCGCTGGCAGGCTACACCGGCGCAGCTGCGCCGGGCGGGCGACGAAGCCTGGGCGGCCGGCGTCAACCAACTCGTCTATCACTCCTACGTCCACCAGCCATACATAGACAAGGCGCCAGGCTCCTCCCTTGGTCGTCATGGCACCCAGTTGAATGTCAACACGACATGGTGGCCTCAGATGCGCGTCTGGACGGACTATGTCCGGCGCGGGCAGTTCCTCCTGCAGTATGGACGCATCGCCATGGACCGTTACGACATCGTGCCGGGTAAGATAGAGGCGCTTGTGCGAACGGGCGACGGCGACGAGCGCATCTGGTTCGTGCGGAACAAGACGGGCGAACGAGTGCGCGAAAAGCTACAGATGGACTGCGCGGCGGGGTTGCCAGTCTGCGAGTTCGACGCAGTGCATGGACGCATTTACGAAGTTGCGAACGCCACAGACGGCGTGGACGTGGACCTCTCTCCAGGCGAGTCTCGCTTCTTCGTCTTTGCGGCGGGGCTCAAGGGCGAGAGGCGACCTGCCGCCGGTAAGGAAATCATTGATCTATCACATGGCTGGACCATAGCCGCATTCAACGGTCTCGCCGCGCCGGAAGCGCCTATCGCGGCCGATCCCCTCTTCGACTGGAGCAAGGTGGACGACGAACGACTACGCTATTTCTCCGGCACGGCGGACTATGTGCTTGAAGGCTCCTTCCCCGCTGGGATTCTTGATCTCGGCGACGTGCGCGAAGTCGCCGAAATCCGCGTGGATGGCAGACTCGTCGGGACGCTCGCCTACCACCCATTCCAAATTGAGGTCCCCTCTGGAAGCAAACTTGAGGTGCGCGTTGTCAACACGTGGCCGAACAGGCTGATTGGCGACGCCATCCGCAGGTCGCGCGGCGAGGAGCCCTATGCTTGGAGCAACTGGCTCCAAGGCTGGAGCGCGGACGACAAGCCACTGCCGGCAGGCCTCCTCGGCCCGGTAAAGATCCTTTTGGCCTCCCCGCCATGCGATTTCACCTATTCGCAAAAACGCAAATAGGTGAAAAATTTTTTGGCATTAAAAATTTTCACCTATCTGCAAAAATGCGAATAGGTGAAATTATTCTTGAGTGTTTTAACCTACCCCTACCGGGCTGTCTTGCGCCAGTCGCGCATCGAACAGCCGAAGCGGCGGCGGAAGAGTTCCTTTAGGTAGCCGTCGCTTTCGAAGCCGCACATGCCGGCGATGTCGCCGATGGGGGTCTGCGTCTCCTTCAGCAGCGAGCAGACGCGCCTGAGCCGCGCGTCCTGAAGCGCCTGGCAGACTGCGCCGCCTCTGTCCTTCCTTTTCCATGTCTACTCGTCAAACAAATCGTCCAAAGTCACTTCTGACTGGACATCCCCGGCATACTTGTTTTTTGCAAGACCGTATGTTGTGATGTATGTCACATGGACGGCTTTTCGGGTCCGCGTTTCCCTTTTGAACGCCGTCAACTTGTTGCGCATCGCGGCATCATCATCGGCGTCGATCACATGCAGGCCGGAGGAAAACTTAATCTCGCAAAGATTGACGACACCGTCGCTACGATCAATCAATAAGTCGATCTGTGCACCACGTTCCGCATCATCGGCAGGATGCTCACACCTCCAAGCGTAGTTCAGCGAATGGACACCACCAATTTGAAGGGCGCGTTTGATTTGCTCGACATGCTCCAGGCAGACCAGTTCAAAAGACAGTCCTCCCCAGGCTTTCAAGAGAGGGGAATCGACGGACGCTGACCAGAATTTTGGGTCGTCATCCGTATTCTCCCTTACGAAACGGAAATGGAAAAGCGTGAAATTGTCCACCATTTGGTAAAGCGAATCCCGGACGTTTTTCCCAGCAATGCGGTAGCGCCGGACAAACCCACACTGTGCGAGTTCGTCCAGATATTTCGTAAGAGTTCCAGAATTCGCGATCCCGGTCAAGGCTGAAATCTCCTTGCGTTCAAGGCCAAGCCGCCGCGAGCAAAGAGCTTCGGCAATCCTGACGTATGGGGCGTCCTTAGCGAAAAGCGAGGAAAACAACTCCCCGAATTCCGTTTCGAGTTTGTCCTCGCCTGCAAAGAAAAGGGCATCCATGTTCTGCGCAACGCTTAATCCGCGCTGAAGGTGGTTCCAGTAAAATGGCACTCCGCCAAGAGCCATGTAGTATTGCGCCAGTTGATAGCGCGTCGCTTGCAAACCGATTGATTCGGCCAGTTCCTCGCATTCGGCCAGCGTAAATGGTCGCAACGGAATCTTGACTGTCACCCGGTTATGCAAGCCGCCACGGCTGCGAATCACCTTGTTCAGCATCCAGGACGTCGCCGATCCGCAGACTATGAGAAGCACATCTTTGCGCGCTGAGGCCCACGCATTCCAGAAATTCTCCAATGCGGGGACGAAATTTGCGTTTGGCTTGTCCATCCAAGGCATTTCGTCAATGAAGAGGATTTTCTTTGCGACGCCAGAGACCTGCACGACATGCTTCAATTCGTCGAAGGCTTCAAACCATGTCTTGAGGACTGGACATTTTGCATGACCGCTTTCAATGAGCGAACGGCGAAAACGTTCAAGCTGTATTTTCGTGCCAGTATTCGCCACGCCCGAATGCTGAAAAGTAAACCTTGAGTTGAAGGTCTCACGGACAAGGAAGGTCTTCCCTATTCTTCGACGCCCGTAAACGGCGACGAACTCCGATGATCCGCTCTCATAGGCCCTTTGCAGTTGCTCGCTCTCTTTTTTCCGTCCAATCATGGCAAACTTCCTCTTAACTTTTCGCTAATATGATATCAATATTCCAAGATATAGTCAAGTGTCATTGGAAAAACCTGCTGACTTTTGACTATATCTTCACAAAAATCATAGATATAGTCAAAAGTCCTATGAATTTCCATCGGAGTGGACGCCCATGTCGCTTGCCGACGATGGAGTCCATAGCGTGATGTCATGCGTGAACGAACTCTCGCCCTCCGCCGACTATTCCCGCCCGATTGCTTATGTGCGGCGGGACGGATTCACCCTCGCGCGGCGTTTCGAGACAGCAGGATGGATGCGACGCGGCGAGCGCCAGAGCCTTGGCGACCTATGGCTCTCCTTCCGCGACGGCACGGCGGAAGAGCATCTCCGCCCCGGCGACAGCATGGACCACGGCTTCGCCGCCTCAGCGGCCTGGCTCATCTTCCGCGCATTGCAAGAAAAAGGCCGTCGTTGAACTCTTTGCGCCGCACTCGGCGATGTTGTATAATGAACGCCGCAAAGACTGAAACCCAGATGTCGGCGTCTTTTTCCCCTTAATGGCGTAGTATGCTATCATAGATTTACCTCAATGGATGGAGGAGCAAGGCATGGCTGATACAGCGAACACCAAACGAGTGGCGATGCTCTTTTCGCTCGTGGCGAAAGGGGAGCGTTCGACTTTCCTCGGAATCCTCGACTACGCCGAACGGCATGAGCCTTGGTTCTGCCTTTTCGACGAGCGCTGGAGCGGCGAGCGGATGGCCGATTTCCCCAAGACCGGAGTCTCGGGCATAATCATTTCATGCACCTCGGTCAAAGACGCCCGCGAAATCGCGGCGCTGAAAGTCCCAGTCGTCTTCATCGAGCCTTGGCCCGAAATGCTTGAGCCAGGCTATCCGCTGAAAAACGTCCCCTACGTCAGGCGCGACAGCCTCGCCATTGGCAGGACTGCGGCCGAATACTACCTTTCCCGCGGCTACGAGTCGTTCGCCTTCATTGGCGAGCCATGTGGCGAGTTCTGGAGCGCCGAACGGAGGCGCGGATTTGAGGCCGCGCTTGCAAAGGCAGGTTTCGGCTGCGCAGCATTCGACAATTACACGGACGCGGAGAAGCGCGACTGGCCGACATCGCGGTCACGCCTGATTCCCTTTATCAAGGGGCTGCCGCGCACGACAGCGGTCTTCGCGCCGAACGACCGCACGGCGCGTCTCGTGCTGGAGGCCGCCCATTTCGCCGGATTGCGAGTGCCCGACGAAATCGCCGTCCTAGGTGTGGACAACGACCCGCTGATTTGCGAATCGTCCGTCCCCTCGCTTTCAAGCATCCACACTGGCGGTTTCCGGCGAGGGCAGATAGCGGCGGAGATGCTGGACGCGCTGATGAACGGGCGCGAACCGTCCGAGCGGGCAGTCTCGCAGCCGCCTCTGGCGGTTGTGACGCGGGACAGCACCGGCTACGGCGCGATGAGCGATCCGTCCATCTCCAAGGCGATTGCCTTCATCCGCCGCCACGCGAGGCGCGGGAACGCCGACGTGGCCGACATCGTGCGGGCGGCTGGCTGCTCGCGGCGGACTCTGGAGCAGCGTTTCCGCTCGCGGCTTGGCTTTTCAATCCGCGACGAAATCGTCCGCGAACGCATCGAGCGGGTGAAGGCGCTGCTGGCGAGGGACGATCTCTCCATTGGCGAAATAACGGAAAAGACCAACTTCACCCGCGAAAGCCATTTGGCAAAGCTGTTCAAGCAGATTACCGGCGTCACCATGACTGAGTGGCGCCGCGAAAACCGCGACACGCAATAGGAGCCAACGGCCTCATGGCGCTACCGCGCCGAAGTTAGGAAGTTCTTGGAAGGGGGGGGCCGGACTACGTTCCGGCCGCAGCGCTTGACGCAAGTCGCTTCGCGACACGCAATGGTTACGCTCGCATCGATATGGCTACGACGGGCTACGCCCTACGCCACAATCGATTCTCGCGTGGAGGTTGATGTAACCTGCGGCAAAAGCGATTGTGGCGTAGCCGCCACGGGCGGCGTCGTAGCCACATCGGTTTTGACGCGGCTTTTGCGTCCGGCCATAGGCCGGTTGCGTTAAGAGAACAGGAAGAATGTGAAAATGTGAAAATGTGGAAGCAGCATAGTGTTCTTGTAAGGCCCAAATATTGTAAGTTGCGCAAATAGATAAAAGAGTGTTGCTCAAACGGGTGTAGCGCGGTATCTCCGCGCCGTGATAAAATTGTTGCCCGAAAATGCGAAAGGCCATGTCGGGCAACGTCAGAAAATCTTTTAACCTCTCTATTGGAGCCGCCACCGGCGGCTTCCGGGCGGCGTTGTTCTTTTTCTGCCTGGCCATCTTTACCTCATTCGCACAGGAGGAAATCGTCTGGCGACTGGGCAAACCGGACGGTTCCCCGGACGAGTTCATTCGCTACCGCGCCTGGGAATACGGCAGCGCGCCTGGTATCGCGGCCGATCCGGCCATGGACGCCACTACCCACACGTGGCGCTTTACCGTCCCCGCCTCCGGCGGCGAAGTCGCCGCCCCGCGCATTCCATCCTCGATTTGCACCATCCACGAAAGCGTATTCATGCGCGACGCCGAAGTCGTGACGGGCTTGGAGCTGTCATGGAACGAGGCCGCGCATGGGAGCCGCATCCTGAAGGTCGAATGCTGCGGCTGGCAGCACTCGCCCGACCATGGACGCAGTGGCGTTGAAATATCCCTGCCCGACGGCCACCGCCGCCTCTATGACATTCCCGACGGCCATGCGAGCGGCAAAAAGGATGGCTTCGTCCTCGAATTCCCGCTCATCGTTAGCCATGGCGAAAATATGGCGGCCATTCGCATCGTATCAACTGGCAAGCACGAATCGATTTCCTTCGACGCCATCTCCCTCGTGGAGTCCGATGCCCAGCCGCTCTACGAGCCGATCCTCGAACTCTCGCCTGAGGACCCCGACGGACTCTTCCATCCCGGCGACAATGCCCGGATGGCCGTGCGCCTCTCCAACGCCAACGCGGGAACCGTCCGCTATGAGGTGCGCGACATCGCGACGAACGTCGTCTTCGCCGGGGAGGCGGTGCTCTCCAAAGACCTGCATCGCGCTATTGGCGCGGCGGCGCACGTTCCCCTGCCAACGGACCGGAAAGGCTGGTTCAAGGTGATAGCCGAATGTTGCGGGGCCCGCGCGGAAACGGCCTACTGCGTCCTGGAGCCGCCGGAGGAGGGCTTCATCGACTCGTCGCGCTTCGGCTGCCACGCCGTGGGCAGCGACGGCTACGCGCTCTTCGATTCGGCGCTCCGCCGCGAAAGGACGGCGCACGCCCTGCGCCGCGCCCGCCTCGCCGGCGCGAAGTGGGCGCGCCTGCACTACCTCAGCTGGGCGCTGCGCGAGCCGGAGCGCGGCCGCGATGCCTGGGATGGCCTCGACGAGCGGCTCGACCTCGCCGCGCAAAATGGCCTCCGACTTCTCGTGAACGTCGTCGGCGTCCCGCGCTGGGTCTCGTCGTCAACGGATTCAAAGCTCACCGTCACCGGCGAACCGCGCTGGAAGATGGCCGCGCCGACGGACCTCGACGCCTGGTCGAACTTCGTCCACCGCCTCGTCGGCCGCTACAGTGGGCGGGTTTCGGACTGGGAAATCGGCAACGAACCCGGCTACACAAGTGCATTCTGGACCACGGGCAGCCCCGCAGACTTCGCGGCCTACCTGAAGACCGCCAACGCCGCCGCGCACGACGCCGACCCCTCCTGCCGCATCTACTCCGGCGCCCCGCTTGACACCCACTTCCTCGAAGAGGCCTTAGCCGCCGACGGCGGCAAGCCATTCTTCGACGTCGTGAGCGCCCACTACCTCGACAACGCAAAGCGCTTCTCCACGAAAGCCATGGGATGGAACGCCCTGAACGCATCGCTTGGCCTTGCCAGCCCCGTCGTGAACTCCGAGGACATGGGCTGGCATTCCATGAAGGGAAGCGGCCCGCTGGCCGTCGCGTCGGCGATGGTGAAGCTCCATGTCCGCGACGCGGCGGCCGGCATCGCCCGCACCTTCGCCTTCCAGCCCTTCATCCAAGGAAGCGAATACGCATTCCACGACGCGCAGGGCGCGCCTCTGCCCGCGTTCGCCGCCTATCGCGCGATGACGCACCGCCTGGAACACGCCGAATACGTCGGCGACGTCTCCACGGCCCAGTGCGAGGCATACGTCTTCAATCGCGGCGGGATGCCCGTCACTGTTTTCTGGAGCGCGATTTCGGTGCCGGCGACCTTCCGCGCCGCATTTGGCTCCGGCCCCTTCGCCTTGGTGGACTTCATGGACAACGAGTCGCCCGCCGTCCCCGGCGCGGACGGACTCCTCGCCATTCCCGCCGACGGGTTCCCGCGCTACATCGAGGGCGGCGACTGGGATTCCATTCGCGCCGCAATCAAGCAATGCGCCGAGGACCGCGCGAGCGCCGCTACCACGCACCCTCTCGGTGAAAACCTCGTTTCGCCAGATCGCCGCACTCTCTCGGCAAATGGCCGCCGCTTCGAGACCATCCTCCCCTCGCTCCCTGTCCGCTACGGCGACACCTACCTCATCGCCGCGACAATAAGGGGCGAGGGCACGCTGGACGGAATCGTCTCAATCCACGACGGCGACGGCAACGAACTCTGGCCGAAACGCCAGGGACTCAACTGCCTTCGGAACAGGCGTGCCACCAGCGAATGGAGCACAGTCACCGACACCTTCACCGTCTCCGACGAATCCGCCGCCAGCCTCCACCTTGTCCTCGTCGCCGACTTTTGGGAGAAGGCCGCCGGCGCCCCGATTGAAGTCCGGGACATCACCGTGGCGCAAATTTCGGAAATCCATTCCGCATCCAAGGCGCTCCACAGGGGCTCGTTCGGGGCGGACGCCTTCGGGCCACCGATTACCATTAATGACGCCTCGGCGCGGCTTCGCCTCGACGAAGAGGGGCTTCACATCCGCTTCGAGGTCGCGGACGACGCCTTCGACCCGCCTGAAAGCCCGGAGAACTGCTGGTTCAAGGACTGCATCCAGTTCGCCATCGACCCCGGCGACGACGGCGCGGACTTCACCTCCTTCCGCCTTCTCCGCACCGCGGGCGGCCGCGACATCCTCTACAAGGACCGCAACTACACGACACCCGAACTGCCCGACAACATCACCCGGCACGGCGTGATAGACGGTGCGAGAATCGACTTCGCACGAACCGGCGGCGGCTACTCTTTCGACATTTCAATACCGGTGCGCGAACTCCATCCGCTCAAGGCGGACGCGCGCGCCATTGGATTCAACTTCCTAGTCAACGATTCAGATGGCGGCCCCCGCGAGTGGCGGGAGTGGACGGAGGGCATCGGCGGCCTCAAGACCGCCGCGCCCTTTGGCCATCTGGGCAGGGAAGAAAAACAGGCAAGGCAAACGCCAAACCAAACTAAGGAGCACAAATGAACATCAAGCGCAACTACAGGGCAACAGTCCTATTCGCAGCAGTCGCGGCCGTCTTCGCGGGATGGGAAACTCGCGCAGACAACCTGACCGTCGAAACGTACACCACGATAAACAGCACCGTCACGTACGACTACGTTTACGTGAGCAACACCACGTTGCGGATCGGCAACGACGGGAAACTCAAGTACAACAACGAGCTCGTTCTGGGAAGCGCCGAAAACACGGAATCCACGCTGTACTTTACCGGCACCGGAAACATCAACAACGACCCTTATTCCAGCGCGCCGATCATCATCGGCCGATTCGCCAACAGCAAGGGGCGAATCGACACGAACATCGGTGCCAACGACTACTACATCATGAACGTGACCATTGGCGGCAACGCCAAAAAGGACTCCAGCGGCTATATCGACTTCCTGCGCATCGGCAACGGTCCGATGAGCGGCGGACATCCCGGCAGAATCTATGTCAACCGGTGGATGAACTACGCTAGCGACGTGGCGCGCGTCCGCTTCGACGGCGCCAACGGTGCCTTCTCGACCATCGCGAGCAAACCTTCTAAATCCGAATTGGCCCTGCTTTGGGCGGACGCCAAAGCGACGTATGCGTTCGAAGGCGTCAATGGGGCTGAGACGAGAGAGAAGTTTTGACAGGCTTGATTAGGCCCGATTTTTTGACGCACAAACTTGAAAAAACAAGCGATTGGGCGACGAATCAGGCGAAATCGCAAGAAAGGGTTGAACTGGAAATCCTGAAAAGGGTTAGCTAGCCGCGCATGGCATAGGCTTCCATGGCGCTGGAGAGAATTTCCGCCGAGGCCGAGTTGTCGTGCTCCGCCAGCCATGCCTTGCAGCGCCGCAGGCAGTCCGCCGAGCTGGTGCTTTCCGCGACGATCCGGCGGAGCGGGGCGTAGCGTCCTGCAAATGCGGCGGCGAGATCTCCGACATGGTCCTCGGGCTTGGGAGCGTCCGGGGAATGTGGCGCGGAGAGGGCGTGGAGAGAAAACGGAGACGGCTGGAAGGGTTGCGCCGCCGCCTTGCGTCGAACATGGAAACCGACTCGCTCAGAAATCGTGTCGAGCGCGTCGTCGTCGGGTTCGAGGCCGGCGTCGCCCAGTCCTTTGACGAGGCCGACGAGGGCCGCGATTTCGGCGGCGCTATCAGATCCAAAAGTGACGAGTGGCGCAGGGCCGGATTCGCCGTTGATCGCGCAGAGTTGCGAGAACAACTGCGCACGAATTGTGACGGCGAGCAACCGCGCGTCTTTTTTGCGGATGTCGTCTTTCACCGCGCCTTGCAGCGAGGCCGTTCCGCTGCCCAATCCCGTGGCTTCCGCAGTCGATGAAAGGGTTTGCCCGACGATTAGCCTGGAGATTTCCCGGTTGCATGCCTCGATAAATCGCTCGTGGGAGTTAGCGCTGTCCCCCGAGGCGGCCTGCTGCAATTCGACCTCAGTGTTTTTGGATATCACAACTCCGCCTAGCCTTTGGGCCATGGAAAAAGCGCGCGTGAGTATGGCCTTGCCTTTCTCGTCCGTGAATTTGCCTTTCATAAACGGCATCCCGAAGCGCTCGAG
>JAGCUY010000031.1 GCA_017962605.1 Kiritimatiellia bacterium
GCCGCGACATACCGCTTGCGGCGGAGAAGCGCGACACGCGCGACCATCCGCAGTCGATGACGGTGGAGATGTCGGGGATGGTAAGGGAGTATTCGGCAATCGAGGTGGCCAGCACCACCTTGAGGACTCCCGGCGGCGCGGGCGCGACGGCCATGTCCTGCTCGTCCTTGGCGAGCGCGCCGTAGAGCGGCCGGAGCTTCGCCTGCCGCCGCAGCGAGGCGGCGCGCAGGAGCGAGGCGGCGCGGCGGATTTCCGCCTCGCCGGGGAGGAAGGCCAGGATGCCGCCGCGCGTCGAGGGCAGGGCGTGGAGGACGGCCTCCGCGACGCCGTCGGGGATGCCCTGCGGCGTGAGCGGGCGCGGCGAGAGGATCGTATCGACGGGCCACATCCGCGCCTCGGCCGAGACGACTTTGGCGTCGTCGCCGAGGATGCGCGCCGTGGCGGCGGCGTCAAGCGTGGCCGACATCACGAGGATGCGGAGGTCGGGGCGGAGGATGGCGCGGGAGTCCAGCGCCAGCGCGAGGCCGAGGTCGGCGTTGAGGCTGCGTTCGTGGAATTCGTCGAAGATGACGAGTCCGACATCGGAGAGCGCCTGGTCGGCGAGGAGGCGGCGGGTGAGGAGTCCTTCGGTGAGGACTTCGATGCGGGTGCGCGGGCCGATGGCGCGTTCGAGGCGCACCTGGTAGCCGACGGTGCCGCCGGGGGATTCGTTGAAGAGGCGGGCCATCGACTGCGCGGCGAGGCGCGCGGCGAGGCGGCGCGGCTCGAGCAAAACAATCGAGCGCCCCTCAAGCCAGGGGGCGTTTTGAAGGAGGTAGGGGGCGGTGAGGAGCGTCTTGCCCGTCCCGGGCGGCGCCTGGAGGACAACCGGGGCGCCCGCCGCAAGGGCGCTGGCCACTTGCGGCAGGACTGGCCTGACTGGCAGGTCGGGCAGGGGCATCGCGCGGCGGTGGCCGCCTACTTGCGGCGGATGGAGATGATCTCCACCGGCTCGACAGGAACGTCGCGCATCCCGTTCTTCACGCCGGTCCTCACGCCAGAGATGGCGTCCACGACCTCCATGCCGGAGGTGACGTGGCCGAAGACGGCGTAGCCGTAGCCCTGCGGGTTCGGCGCCTTGAAGTCGAGGAACTTGTTATCGACGGAGTTGATGAAGAACTGCGCCGTGGCGCTGTCCACGACCATCGTCCGGGCCATGGCGATGGTGCCGCGGGCGTTGGAGAGGCCGTTGTTCGCCTCGTTCTTGACGGGCGGCCGCGTGAGCTTCTGGGTCATCGTCTTGGTGAAGCCGCCGCCCTGGATCATGAATCCGGGGATGACGCGGTGGAAGATCGTGCCGTCGTAGAAGGAGGCGTCCACGTAGGCGAGGAAGTTCGCGACCGTGGCGGGTGCCTTGGCGGCGTCGAGTTCGACTTCTATTGTCCCGAGCGAGGTTTCGATTGCTACTGCGACAGGTTTGTCCATGGTGGTGTTCTCAACTATGTTTGTTGCCGGTTGCGTTTCGGCCGCGATGGCCGTGGCGGCAGCGAGCGACACCGCCGCCAACGTTTGAATTTTCATGAAACCATTATAGCAGAATATCTGGCAGCATTTTTCAAAATAGTGTAAAATTTTTACCTTATTCTGAATCTTTTCGAATGGGCACCAAGCCATCAGGACAGCCATGCACAAGACATACCATAGAATCGACAACATCGCCGGATCGGTCGTGAACCTGCGCGCCGAGGGCGTCGCCTACCGCGAACTTGCGGAAATCACCTCGCGCTCCGGAACCTCGCTGGCGCAGGTCATCAAGCTCGACGGCGACAACGTCGCCCTCCAGGTCTTCGCCGGAACGCGCGGCATCGCCACCGACGCGGCAGTCCGCTTCCTCGGCCATCCGATGGAGGTGCCTTTCTCCGACGCCCTTCTCGGTCGCGTGTACACGGGCGCGGCGCGTCCGCGCGACAACGGTCCGGCCCTCCAGGACGGCATGATCCCCATCGGCACGCCTTCGGTCAATCCCGCCAAGCGCATCATCCCGTCGCACATGGTCCGCACCGGCATCCCGATGATCGACGTGTTCAACACCCTCGTCGAGTCGCAGAAGCTGCCGATCTTCGCCAGGGCCGGCGAACCATACAACCAGCTGCTCGCCCGCATCGCCCTCCAGGCGGAGGTCGATGTGATCGTCCTCGGCGGCATGGGCCTCAAATACGACGACTACCTCTTCTTCCGCGACACCCTCGAGAAGTCGGGGGCGCTCTCCCGCACCGTGATGTTCGTCCACACCGCCGCCGACCCGATCGTCGAGTGCATCCTGGTGCCGGACATCTCCCTGGCCGTGGCCGAGCAGTTCGCCCTGAAGGGCAAGCGCGTCCTCGTGCTGCTCACGGACATGACCTCGTTCGCCGACGCGCTGAAGGAAATCGCCATCACTATGGAGCAGATCCCGTCCAACCGCGGCTACCCCGGCGACCTCTACTCGCAGCTCGCATCCCGCTACGAGAAGGCCGTCGATTTCGAGGGCGCCGGCTCCATCACCATCCTCGCCGTCACCACGATGCCCGGCGACGACGTTACCCACCCCGTTCCCGACAACACCGGCTACATCACCGAGGGCCAGTTCTACCTCAAGAACGGCCGCATCGAGCCCTTCGGCTCGCTCTCCCGACTGAAGCAGCAGGTGAACAACAAGACCCGCAAGGACCACCGCACCATCATGGACGCCATGATCCGCCTCTACGCCTCCTTCAAGGAGACGCAGGAGAAGGCGGCGATGGGCTTCAGGATGTCGGCATGGGACGAGAAGCTGCTCAAATACGGCGCGCTCTTCGAGAGCGGCATGATGGACCTCGCCGTGAACATCCCGCTGGAGCAGGCGCTCGACCGCGGCTGGTCGATCCTGGCCGAGTGCTTCGAGCCTTTCGAGGTGGGCATCGCGTCGAAGTTCACCGACGAGTTCTGGCCGAAGAAGTAGCGGGCGGCATTGTCAGGAGGCAGCAATGGAAGACGGCGTCATGATGAACATTTCGCCCATCGACGGGCGCTATGCCGCGAAGGCGGCCCCCCTGCGCGGGGTTTTCTCCGAATACGGCCTCATAAAGCGGCGCGTGGCCGTGGAGGTCGCCTGGCTGAAGGCGCTCTGCGCCGAGCCGGGCATCGCCGAGGCAAAGGCGCTCTCGCCCGACGAGGCGCGGCTCCTTGACTCCATCGCCGCCGACTTCTCGCAGGCCGACGCGGCGCGCGTCAAGGAGATCGAGGCCACGACCAACCACGACGTCAAGGCCGTCGAATACGCCATCAAGGAGAAGCTGCGCGGAACCTCGCTCGAATCGCGTTCGGAGTTCGTCCACTTCGCCTGCACCTCCGAGGACATCAACAACCTCGCCCACGCGCTGATGCTGCGCGACGGCACGGCCGTCCTGCGCGACGCGCAGCGGGCGCTGGTGGCCGACCTCGCCGCCTTCGCCCGCTCCTGCGCAGGCGTTCCGATGCTCGCCCGCACCCACGGCCAGCCCGCATCCCCGACCACGATGGGCAAGGAACTCGCGGTCTTCGTCCACCGCCTGAACCGCATCGGCGCGGAGATCGACGCCGTCCGCCAGCAGGGCAAGCTCAGCGGCGCCGTCGGCAACTACAACGCCCACTTCGCCGCCTACCCCGACGTCGATTGGCCAGCGCTCTCGCGCCGCGTCATCGAAGGGCTCGGCCTCGAGCAGAACCCGCTCACGACGCAGATCGAATCCCACGACGCCATGGCGGCGCTCTTCGACGCCATCTCGCGCTGGAACACCGTCCTGCTTTCGATGGACCGCGACTTCTGGCAATACATCTCGATTGGCTACGTCGGCCAGCGCCCGGTGAAGGGCGAGGTCGGCTCCTCGACGATGCCCCACAAGATCAATCCGATTGACTTCGAGAACAGCGAGGGCAACCTCGGGCTGGCGAACGCCATCTTCGGACACCTCGCGCGCAAGCTGCCGGTGTCGCGCCTCCAGCGCGACCTCACCGACTCCACGGCGATCCGCAACGTCGGCACCGCATTCGCGCACTCGCTCATCGCCGTCGCCTCCACGCGCAAGGGGCTTGGCAAGGCGGTCGTGCGGCCGGAGCGGATGGCGGCCGACCTCGACGCCAGCTGGGAGGTCCTCGCGGAGCCGATCCAGACGGTGATGCGCAAGGCCGGGCTGGCCAATCCCTACGAGCGGCTGAAGGAACTGACGCGCGGCCATGCGATGGACGCCGCCACGATCCGCGCCTTCGTGGAGGGACTGGAGTTGCCTGAGGCGGACAAGGCGCGGCTCCTCGCGCTCACGCCCGCCGCATACATCGGCATCGCCGAGCGCCTCGCCCTCGCCGTGCTTGATGGAATCAAGTGACTTCGGAATTCAAGCCTCAAATCATGAATCCGGGATTCCAAATTTAAAATCTCAAATTTGAAATCTCACCACTCACTTTCCCTGATCCCTGATCCCTAACCCCTAATTCCTAACCCCTAAAATGCAATTCTGGCCAATGGTGTTGTCGCTAGCCCAGGGGCTGCTAGTATCGACGGAAATCTTCGCCTTCACGCTCCTCTTCGCCCTGCCGCTCGGCCTGCTCATCGCCTTCGGCAGGATGTCAAAGATCGGTCTGGTCCGGCAGATATTCCGCATCTACATCTCGATCATGCGCGGGACGCCGCTCATGCTCCAGCTCTTCTTCTTCTACTTCGGCCCCTACTACCTCCTCGGCATCCCGCTGAACAAGCTGGGGCTATTCGGCGTCGAATACCGCTTCATCTCGGTCATCATCGGCTTCTCCCTAAACTACGCCGCATACTTCGCCGAGATATACCGCGCCGGAATCGAGTCGATCCCCGTCGGTCAATACGAAGCCTCCTCCGTGCTGGGGCTCTCCAAGAGCCAGACCTTCTTCCTCATCATCTTCCCGCAGGTGGTGAAGCGCATCATCCCGCCGGTTACGAACGAGGTCATCACACTCGTGAAGGACACATCCCTGGCCTTCGCCCTCTCGGTTATGGAGATGTTCACCATCGCCAAGATGGAGGCCGCCGCGCACACCACGATGGTCCCGTTCATCGTGGCCGGCATCTTCTACTACATCTTCAACTTCATAGTCGCCTGGGCCATGGAACGGCTCGAGAAGTCCCTGAATTACTACAGGTAGGGCGCGGACGCAAAAGCAGACAGGAGACAGGACACCATGGGCGGCCAAATACTCACCATCTCTCACGCGGCAAAGGCGTTCGGCGGAAACGAAGTCCTGAAGGACATCTCGCTGGGCGTTTCCAAGGGCGACGTCCTCGCCATAATCGGGCCTTCCGGCTCCGGCAAATCGACGCTCCTCCGGTGCGCCACGCTGCTTGAGACCTTTGACTCCGGCACGATGCGCTACGGCGACCTAGCCGTCATCGAGGACGGCCGCTACGCGCCGAACGACGTGCTGCACCAGGTGCGCTCGCGCTTCGGGCTGGTCTTCCAGAACTTCAACCTCTTCCCGCACCTCTCCGCGCTTGACAACATCACGCTGGCGCTGCGCCGCGTCCAGGGGAAGGGGCGCGCCGAGGCGGAGTCCATCGCCTCCGGCCTCCTGGAGCGCATGGGGCTTGCCGGACGCGAGGGGGCATACCCCTGCGAGCTCTCCGGCGGCCAGCAGCAGCGCGTCTCGATCGCCCGAGCCCTGGCGCTCAGGCCGCAGATACTCTTCTTCGACGAGCCGACCTCCGCCCTCGACCCCGAGCTCACCGGCGAAATCCTCAAGGTCATCCGCGACCTCGCCGCGATACACATGACGATGGTCATCGTAACCCACGAAATCGGTTTCGCCCGCAACGTGGCCGACCGCGTAATCTTCATGGCCGGCGGCGTGATTGTCGAGGAGGGGCGGCCGGAAGACGTGATCGACAACCCCTCGAACGATCGCACCCGCGCATTCCTGCGCAACCTTGACCGCAAATGATGCGCCCCGAGCAGGATATCAACGTCGAAGCGGTCTGCGCCATCCTGGGGCGGACCTTCTCCGACAATTCCCTGCTCGCCACCGCATTCACCCACCAGAGCTACGCCCATGGCCGCGAGGGCGTGGAGGACAACCAGCGGCTTGAATTCCTGGGCGACGCCGTCCTCGGGCTGCTTGCGGCCGACACCCTCTGCCGCGACGACCCCGGGGCCGACGAGGGCGTCCTTACGCGCCGTCGCAGCGCCCTCGTGAGCGGCGAGGCGCTTGCCGCGCTTGCGACGCGCCTCGGACTGCCGCGCTTCATGCGCTTCAGCGAAGGCGTGCGCGACCAGGTGGAGCGCGCC
>JAGCUY010000032.1 GCA_017962605.1 Kiritimatiellia bacterium
CCTTTCAACCTCTCAACTTCCAAACCTTTCAACCTTTCAACTTTTCAACTTCACAACTTCCATTTTACATGTATTTGCCAAAAAGTGCAAGTATGCCAAAAATTTCCATTGACAGGGTTTTTCCACAAATGATAGAATCTTTGTAGAAATTTGCATAAGTTCCGCATCCCTTTTTTCCGATGAGCAATTCAACCGTCAATTTTGTCAAACGCCGCAAGCCGCTCGCCGCCAACATCGGCGTCGTGAGCGTGGGGCTCGACACCTACTGGGCGCAGTGCCCCGGCCTCCTTGACGATATGAAGCGCAAGGAGGACGCCTTCGTTGCTAAGCTTGAAGGGCGGCCATCCCCGGCCACCGTGGCTTCCGCCGCCGAAAGTGGAGCCGCGCGGTCACTGGCCGTGCGGTCTTTCGGCATGGCCGACAACCCGCAGCACGCCGCCGCGCTGGTTCCGGCCATGAAGGCGGCTGATCTCGACATTCTCTTCGTCGATATGGTGACCTACGCCACCTCCTCGACATTCGCCCCCTTCGTGCGCGAGCTGCCAAACGTGCCGATAGTCCTAGTTGCGCTCCAGCCCGACGAGCGTCTTGACTACGAGCATGCCACTATCTACCGCCAGCTGCTCAACGACGACCTCTGCGCCGTGCCGGAGTTTACCGGCGTCGCCGAGCGCCTGAGGCATCCCGTGGCCGATGTCATCATCGGGCAATTGGAGGGCGACGCCCGCGCCGACGCGGAAATCCGCCAATGGTGCTCCGTGGCCCATGTCCTACACGATCTCCGCCGCGCCCGCATTGGCCTCATGGGCCATGTCCTTGAGGCGATGTATGACATGCAGGTCGATCCCACCGCCGTCACCCGGGCCTTCGACTGCCATGTCGCCCTCTGCGAGCCGGACGAAATACTGCCGTATTATAAGGAACGGGGAACGGGGAACGGGGAACGGGGAACAGGGAACGGGGAACAGGGAACAGGGAACGGGGAACAAATCTCCGCCATGAAGGCGCGCATTCTCGACTTCTTCGACACCCCCGACCCCGTTTCCGACCCTTGGACGGAAAAGCTCACCGACCATGACCTTGATGTGGCCGCGCGCGCGGCCGTAGCCCTTGAAGCCTTCATCGCCAAGCGTGACCTCGACGGATTCGCCTACTACTACGAGGGCCTGCCCGGCACTGAAACGCGCGAACTCGTCACGAATTTCATCGTCGGCAACTCGCTCCTTACGGCGGCGGGATTCCCGATGTGCGGCGAGTTCGACCTCAAGAACTGCATCGCGATGATGATCTTCGACCGACTTGAAATCGGCGGCAGCTTCGCCGAGTTCCACCCCATAGACTTTGGGCGCGACACGGTGCTCGTGGGCCACGATGGCCCACACCACCTGAACATCGCCGCTCGCCGTCCGGTTCTGCGCTCGCTCAAGAAATACCACGGCAAGCCTGGCAGCGGCGCCGGCGTGGAGTTCAGCATCAAGGAGGGGCCTATTACGATGATGTCCATCGGCATCAAGTCCGATGGCTCCTTCAAGTTCATCGTGGCCGAGGGCGAGTCGCTCGCCGGTCCGATCCCCGCCACAGGGAACACCAACACTCATGGCAAGTTCCCTCCCGATGTCCGCACCTTCCTGCGCCGCTGGTCGCTCGAAGGCCCCACCCACCATTTTGCCCTAGGCATTGGCCACCATGCCGCCGAACTCCGCAAGCTCGGCCGCGCATTGGGAATTGAAACTGTCGTGGTGACTGAATGAAACCTCTCCGTAACATCACTCTTGAAATCAGCTCCAAGGCGCTGGTGGCGCACGGCCCGCGCGAGGCCGCCCGCACGATGTTCCGCCAGTGGCGCGGCCTAGCCGACAAAGCGGGGCAAATCTCGGTTCTTCTCTGGACGGCCGACGGCAGCGAGCTGCTGGACTGGTCAGGCGACTTTTCCGACACCTTCGAGTGGGCCTGCTGGTGCGGCTGCGCCAACCACTGCCCGCAGCCGGAAAACCCCACGCCGCGCCAGCGCCGCAACACGCACCAATTCCCGGCGAAGATGTTCCCCGAAGAGGTCTGCGCCCCGCGTCCGTACGCCTGGCTTCGCGACGCCGTGGCGGCCATTCGCGCCGCCGCACGCGAGGAGTTGGGCCGCGAGGTGCGCGTTGGCACCACCTTTGACAACGGTCCTGAGTTCGCCATCTCCGACTTCAAATACAACCGCCACCGCGAGGTGATGCTCGGCAACACCCTCTATCCGGGCAGCTTCCTCGTGTGTTCCGCCTCGCTCCACGCCGATACCCGCCGCTACGCCGCTTTCCCAACCGGCATCCCCGAGGGGCTGTCGGTAGGCGCCTTCCTTGGCGCTCAATACCGTGCTTTTGCCCGCGACTTCGGATTCGACTACATCTGGCTTTCCAACGGCATGGGCTTCGGCAGCGAGACATGGGGCATCACCGGCGCACTCTTCGACAAGAAGGCCTTCCACCCTGAGCACATCGCCGAGGCGTCGGAGAAGATGCGCGGTTTCTGGCGCGACTTTTTCGCCGCCTGCCCGGATGCAGTTGTCGAAACGCGCGGGAGCAACTTCTCCGCTGGTCTGGAAATCTCCACCGACGCCGCGCCGCTTGGCGAACTCTACGCCTCCGGCCGCATCGAACCGCCGGTCAACTCGCCCTGGGCCGCACTCAACTTCAACATCGGCCTTGAACTGGCCGCGTGGATGAGCCATGTCGCGGAATTGCCGAAGGGCAGGGGAATGCCCTTCCGCTTCTACACCCATGACCCTTGGTTCATGAACAGTCCGTGGCTCGACCGCTACAACCGCGAACCGTGGGATCTCTTTGCTCCGCTGTCCGTGGCAAGGATGCGCGAAGACGGCTCCGTGCAGACGCCCGACAGCGTGGCATTCCTCTCCGTGGACGACACCCATGGCGAAATGCCGGAAGAGGTGCCGCGCGAGGTGACGCCGCTTCTGCTAAAGGCCATTGAAGAAGGCCCCGACCGCCCCGGCCCGATAGTGTGGGTTTACCCCTTCGGCGAATACAGCAAAGCTGTAATCGCCGAAGAAGTTGAAAGTGAAAAGTTGAAAGTTGAAAGTTGTGGAGTGGCCTTGTCCCGCATCTTCAACGAGGATTTCTTCCTCGGCGAGGCTTTACAAGGCGGTCTCCCGCTCAACACCGTCATCTCCACGCGCAACTGGCGGACTCTGGCAAAAGGAAGCTCACACAGAGCCACAGAGCCACAGAGTTATTCCTTGTCCACGAACACAGATGCAAATCTCCGTGTCTCTGTGCCTCTGTGTGACAATAAAAAATCTTCACTTTTCATTCTTCCCGTCTCCTCGCTGCTTTCGCCGGAGAACCTCGCGGCGCTAGATGCCTTTGCCACGCAAGGGGCAAAGTTCCTTGTCTATGGCTCGCTTGATGGCGCCCCGGCCGCGTTGCTTGAGCGCCTTGGCCTTGCCCTTGCGGAGCCGCTGGAAGGCGAGTTCACGGTCGAAATCGCGGACGGCGCGCCATGCGACACCTTCGCTTCCGGCGCCCTTGCCACCCGCATCCGCGTGAACCAAGCCTTCGACGGCGGCGGCCTCGCCGAGGTGGCTGGATCAGAGAGTGGAGCCGCAAGCGCTTCTGTTGTGTCCGAGAGTGGAGCCGCACGGACACTGGCCGTGAGGGTTCTCGTCGAGGCACGCCAAGGCGCCTCGC
The DNA here is from genome assembly GCA_017962605.1 of Kiritimatiellia bacterium. GTDB lineage: Bacteria > Verrucomicrobiota > Kiritimatiellia > RFP12 > JAAYLN01 > RGIG5952. Next base: position 3,687 of record JAGCUY010000032.1, read on the forward strand.
GCCGCGTTCTCGCGGCGCGTTGCGGCGCCTTCGCCTGGGTGCGCTCAATCACGCCTTGCGATGCCATAAACACTGCGAATGCCCGTCACTTCGACTACGCGCCACCTACGCAGGTGTTTCCCGTCGAGCGCCTCATGCGCCATGTCCTAGGCGCGGCCTTCGGCTGGAGCCTCCTCGCCGATGCCCAATCCACCGCGGCGCTCCTCCCGCGCACGAACATCTCGCGCCACGACAACGCCTTCATCTTCACCGTCTATGCGCCGGACACCACTGCCTCGATGCGCGTCCGCACGCCGTATGGCGCGCCGCTCCTCACCGAGCGCGAGACGCTGCTTGCGAACGGCGAAGCCATTTGGCACCCCGACAAGTCCTGGCGCCGCGAATGCCGCCTCTTCGCCGACGGGCAGCAATCGGGCACCGTCTCCGTCAAGACCTCGTTCGCGGCCTATCCCGGCTTCGCTGGCCGGCTGCAAGTGAAGGGCCTTGATGGCGCGACGCTCCGCTTCTTCCCGCCCCTGGGCTTTGCAGCGGGCGCTCCCGTGTCCGCCATCCCCGAACTCGTCCATTCCGACTGGAACCTCCTCGCCGAGCCAATCGCGCCTGAATGGGAGGAAACCCCAGACGGCCCCTGCGCAGTCTGGCGCAACGTCACCGGCCCAGTCTTTATTGCCTGGTAACAATCCTATGCGCATTTCAACGACATTAATCGCTCTTGCCGCCGCCCTGGGCTTCGCTATTTCCAGTGAAGCCGCTTCTCCAACAGTCCTCCGCGACATCCCATACGCCCCGGCGCTTGGCGAGGACGGCCTTGGTGACCTCTGGCTCCCAGAAAAGGCGCAACCCGACGGCGCGGCTTCCAAAGCCGGCGCACCACCGCCCGTCGTCCTCCTCATCCACGGCGGCGGATGGAGCGTCGGCAACCGCCCGAGCATTGCGGGCATTGCGCAGTTCTTCCGCGACGACCTCGGCTTTGCCGTCTTCAACATTGAATACCGCCTCGCTTCCGCGACGAACCGCTGGCCAGCCTGCGGCGACGACTGCGTCGCCGCGGCGAATTGGCTCTTCACTGACGATTTCCGCCGTCTTACCGGCTTTTCGCCGGACAAGATTTGGCTCTGCGGCGGTTCGGCCGGTGGCCATCTCGCCCTCTGGACGCTTGTGAACCTGCCGCCTGAAAAGGTCGCCGGGTGCGTTTCCATCTCCTCCATCGGCGACCCCGTGCCCGATTTCCGCGCACATCGCGGCCGCTACACGCCGCTCTTCGGTCCGGTTTCCGAGGAGGCCACTCTTGCGGCCATGGATCCGATTCCCCTGATCCGTCCCGGCATGGCGCCGCTTCTCTGCACGCATGCGGACGCCGACGAGGTCGTGCCCATCGCCTCTCACCGCGCCTTCGCCGACGCCTACCGCGCCGCCGGCAACCGTTGCGACTTCTTCGAATACCCCCACGACGTCGAGCCGAACAAAGGCGGCCACTTCATCTGGCGCCCCTCGCCCCACCGCCTCCTCTCCGTCATCGAGGAGCGCATTGCCGCCTTCGTGCGCGACGACCGTCGCCAGCCCCTCTTCGCCGCCGACTTCGACTGCACGGCACGCGCCACCATTTCCGGCGGCGCGCCCGACCCGCTGCCTTCTTCGCGCAACCTCGACTTCGTCCCGGGTCTTCGCGGCCAGGCACTCCACATCCCCGCCAGTGCCGACGCCTCCCTCTCCTACGCCACGCGCGGCAACATGAACCTGCGTCGCGGGTCGGCCAGCTTCTGGTTCCGCCCGGATGCTGCCCCCCCCCTATTTAGAATGCTGTAAATCAAGGTTTTTCATCTGCACGGAAACAGCCGCGCCCCGCAGAGGATCCGGTTCGCTCTGGTTCTGGCAGTGGGACGGCAAGCTCCGCGCAGACCAGTCCGACGACGCCGACCTCTACACCATTTCGCCGCGCCAGCTAGTTCCCGGCGCTTGGAACCACATCGTCTTCTCGTGGAATGAGGACGACTTCACGCGAATCCACCTCAACGGCAAACGCGTGAATTCCATCCGCGGCGACGGCGCGATGTCGAACGTCATGAAAGCCGCCGCCCAGGCGTCGTCAGATGGTGTCCCGCAGACCTTCTCCAACCGCCGTGAATTCGACGCCTTCTTCGTGGGCTGCAACGGCGGCGCAAACCATATCAGCGGCAACATGGCCGGCGCGATGGACGAGTTGCGCATCTATGGCGAACCTCTTTCAGATGATGCCGTCGCCGCGCTTTTCGCCGACGGGCGCGCAGTCAGCGGTCTCGACACGGCCTCGACGCCTCGCCCCGACTACGCCGCGCGCTACGCCGCCGACCCGCCCAACCCCTACGAGGCGGCTCCTTTGCCGGACGCCGCGCCAGACCTCTTCGACCCCGCCGACCTCGAACTAGTGGACGAGGTCGTCTTCGACCGTATCCCCACGGACGCCAGCCGCTTCGTCGCCGTCAGCGACTGCCGCATCGGCACCACCCCAGCACCCGTGGGCGGAGCCGCAAGCGCACCGCTCTTGCGGACATACCTTGAAGCCTCCCCGGCCCTTAACGCCCGCTTCGCCTACCGGTTCTCCCTAGACGCATCCTCCCCGCTATACCTCTTCGAGATCGACTACCCCGACGACACGCTCCGCACGATGGACATCATCGTCCAGGGCTGCGGCCAGACGGCCTGGGACGGCAACACAGGCGCGTCATACGCGCTCCAGGTCGGCCTCGCCTGCGGCGGCGAATACCCCAACACAGGCCGCATCCTCACCCACCGCTGCCTCTTCTGGCGCGGCGAGGACCGTGACGTGGCGCTCGCCGCCATGACCGCGCGCGGCGGCGCGCCCG
>JAGCUY010000033.1 GCA_017962605.1 Kiritimatiellia bacterium
GCACCGCGCCATCAGGTCGGCCACATAGCGGAAGGTGTCATTCGAGTAGGCGGCAGGGCAGTCGAAACGTCCGGGACTACTGATCCAGCTCAACGCGGCGTCGGCACCGACGGAGTCGCCGAACGACGCGCATGAAACGACGGAAGGCCACGCCGCCTCCGCCCGTTCGATAGCAAACGGCAATGCGCCTCCGGCCATTGCAAGGACGGCGGACAACGCGCAAAAGGCGAATGCATTTTTCGGCGAGGGCAACATCACGCAAAATATTTTACACCACCCCGCCGGCGGCATCTGGCATTTTGCGCAAACTTTTTCACCCCCGGTGCAGTGCCCGGTAGGCTGAAGGCGCCATGCCAAACTGTCGGCGGAAGAGGTCATGGAAGGAGTCATAGGAGCCGAAGCCGCACATGTCGGCCACAGTGGCTACCGGCGCGTCCCCGCCCGACAACATGGCGCAGGCGCGTTCAAGCCGGACATGGCGGATTTCGTCGAGGACGGAATGGCCAGTCGCCTCGCGGAATCGCAGTTCAAAGAGCCGTCTGGAACATGGGAATTGCGCTATCAGCGCTTCAGGCGTGAGGCCTTCGCTTGCGTCGCGGCGGATGGTCTCAAGCGCCTGATGGACGAAGGGCACGCGCCGGCCAAACCCGCCTGTGGACTTGCGGCGCGAAATCATGAGCGGCCCGTAGGGTATGACGCCGCACGCCCCCTCCGCCGCAGCCCTGGCGGCACGCCAGCCGCTGCGCTCATGGTCGATGCGGACGGTGGATAGCGGCGCGCCGCCAGCCTCCGAAGAGTCCGGGGAGCCGTCGGCGCCGATGACCGCAATGTCGTAGGGAATGCTGAGATGCGCCGCGCGCGCCGCGACGAGGACTTCATGGGCGACGACATCGTTCGCGGCGAAGACGGCCGTGTGACGCGGAAGCTCGGCGATCCAAGCGGCAAGGCGCATGTCCCTGGAAATTGTGGCGCATCCGCCGACGGGGTCACGCTCGAACACGATTGGCGCGAGCTCCGCCCTTTCCGCCTCCTCGCGGAAAACCTCCTCGCGAATGTCGCACCACGGTTGCTGGTTGCGCCAGCCGACAAATGCGAGCGCGGCGGGACGCATGGAGGCCAGCTCCTGCATTGCGAGGCGCGCAACGGCGCGGTCGTCGGCGACCACGCGCGCGACGCGAGACGCTTTAAAGTCCGGCCCCGCGTCAAGATAGGCGGCTGGAATCTTGCCAAAGCAAGACGGCGGAATCGGCGAGGCCCCGAGGTGGCACTGGACGACGCATCCTCTTGGGCGACGCAAGGCAAGGAGCGCCGACAGGGCATCGGATTGGGAATCCTCGCGGCAGACGGACACCGCCTCCCAGCCGCGCGCCGCCGCGTAGCGCTGGACTCCGGCGAATTTCACCGCCTGGATGCGATCGCCGGGAATCGTGTCGAGGTAGAGGATGCAGGATTTCCCTTTCATGTGGTCAATAATGCCAAAAGGGTTACAGGACGTCGATTTGCCTGAAATTGCCACACACGTCAAAAAGGGGGATTGGTAGCGGGGATAGGATTTGAACCTATGACCTTCAGGTTATGGGCCTGACGAGCTGCCGGACTGCTCCACCCCGCACCGAAGAATGGCGCGCCTCGCAGGAGTCGAACCTGCAACCTTCTGATCCGTAGTCAGATGCTCTATCCAATTGAGCTAGAGGCGCAAAAACAACGGTAAATATACTACCACACCCTCTCTTTTTTTGCAAGGTTTTTTTTGCGACGCCTCTCTTTTCACGCCTCGGCCGCCGCGCCTACGCCACCTGGATATGGTAGAATGATATGCGCATTTGAGGATTTTAGAAGATGGATAAGATGATTGCAAGAGTCCCCTACGGACGCGGGTGCATGGAGGCCGAGGTGGCCCCCGAGAGGTTTTTGGGCGTGTTCTTTGCGCCGGTGCCGGAGGCGGCCGCCGACCAGGCCGCCGAAGTGAAGCGTGCCCTTGACGCCCCAATAGGCTCGCCGCCACTTGAGGAGCTGGCCAAGGGCAGGCGCAACGCCGTGATCATCATCAGCGACCACACGCGCCCCGTTCCTTCGCGTTTCCTCATCCCGCCAATGCTGGAGCGCCTGAGGCGCTTCAATCCGGGCATCGACATCACCCTGCTCGTCGCGACCGGCTGCCACCGCCCCTCGCGCCGCGAGGAGCTGGTGGAGAAGCTGGGCGAGGAGGTCGTCGCCCACGAGCGCATCGTGATGCACGACTCCCGCGACGACTCCGCCATGGTTGACGCCGGGCTTCTTCCGTCTGGCGGGCGGCTGCGACTGAACCGCGTAGCCATGGAGGCCGACTTGCTCGTTTCCGAAGGCTTCATCGAGCCGCACTTCTTCGCGGGCTTCTCCGGCGGACGCAAGAGCATCCTCCCCGGCGTGGCTTCGCGCGTGACGGTTCTCGCCAACCACTGCGCCGCATTCATCGCCGACCCGAAGGCGCGGACGGGCAGCCTCGACGGCAACCCCATCCACCGCGACATGGTCTATGCGGCTGAGAAGGCGCGGCTGGCCTTTGTGCTGAACGTGGTCATCAACCCCGAGAAGAAGATCGTGCGCGCATTCGCCGGCGCGGAGCGCCCCGCGCACGCGGCCGGATGCGCATTCCTGGGCGGCGTCTGCCGCGTCAAGGTTCCGGAGGCGGACATCGTTGTTACCTCCAACGGCGGCCACCCGCTTGACCAGAACGTCTATCAAACGGTCAAGGGAATGACCGCCGGCGAGGCGGCCTGCCGCGAGGGCGGCGTGATCGTGATTTCTTCGGCCTGCGGCGACGGCCATGGAGGCGAGGCCTTCTACAAGATGCTCTCCGGCGCCGCCTCGCCCAAGGCCCTGCTGGACGAAATCGCCAAAGTCCCGAGCGACAAGACCCAGCCCGACCAGTGGGAGGCGCAGATTCTGGCGCGCATCCTCTGCCGCAACCGCGTGATAGTGGTGACGCGCGACTGCGACCACGCCCTGCTGCGCTCCATGGGATTGCTAGCGGCGTCCAACCTCCGAGAGGCTCTGGACATGGCCACCGCCCTCACTTCGCCCGACTCCAAGATCGCCGTCATCCCCGACGGCGTCTCCACGATACCGGTGGTCGTGAAGAGTTAGACGAGTTAAGAGTGAAAAGTTAAGAGTGAAGGGTGATTGGCCCTTACTCTAGCAGTATCGAGCGGAGGCGGGCTATTTCAGCTTCCGTGATGCCGCAGTCCATGAGGTAGAGTTCGATGCGGCGCTGCCAGGTGTCGCCGTCCTTGCCGTATTTCATGAGGCCGTCGTTGAAGTGCGACTCGCGGCACCAGAAGTCCGGCTCTTTCTCATGGACGTCATCGGGGATGTTCGGGTAGAAGGTCGATTCCCAGTCCGTCTCGATGTCGTGGCGGCTGACGCCCAGGACGCCCAGCAGCATGTAGGCGAGCGAACCGGTGCGGTCCGCGCCGCCAATGCAGTGGAAATAGAGCGGATAGTTGGACGGATCGCAGAACACGCGGACGTTCTGAGCCATCTTCCTCTTGCCGTCGCTGGTGAAGATGCCCTTGTAGCAGGGCGAGGAATACTCGATGAAGTGAATCGACGGGCCTAGGGGCGACTCCACCATGTCAACTGTCTCACCCTTGCTGCGGAGGTCGAGGTCCGTAATGATGCCGAGGGTCTTGGTCATGTAATTGACATCCTCCACGGTGAGGCGGTTGCGCCCCTGGTGTTCGCCAGTGACGGAGTTGTAGTTGAGGCCCTGGCCGCGGAAAGCCATGCCCTGGCGGACGCGGCGGCCATCGGTGGTGCGCCAGCCGCCAAAGTCGCGCATGTTGCCGACCTTGCCCTCGATCTCGATCCAGCGCGGCGCGCGGTCTTCGGTGGCGAAGGTGGCGATTTCCGAGCTAATGGAAGGCCCTATCTTCTTGTCCACATCCGGCTTGCCCCTACCGGTGACGCGCCAGTAGTAGGTGCGGCCGACTTCAAGGTTGGCGCGCGGCACGGTATAGACAACGCTCTTGCCGCCAAACCCCTCGGCGTCCTTGTCCGTCTCGCGCCCAGTCGCCGGATCGACGTCCTTCACGCCAATGTAGCGGATATCGGCGCCCTTGAGGCTGGGGTCCTTGCCGATCTCGAGCTTCCACGGGCCTGTCTCATCACCGGTCACCTGCCAGGTGAAGACCAGAGGCTTCGACTTGCGCCAGAAGTTGTCGTGGCGGATGACCTTGCCGCCATGCTCGCGATCTTCCCGGAAGAGGGCAATGCGGTCCCCAAGGGTTGGCAGCTCCATCACCTTCCTCTGCGCGTCGGGAACGAGCGAAATTGTCGCGCCGCCTACTGGCGAAACGGGGACGATTGCGGAATGGGCCGTGATAGCCGCGCCCGCGGCTGCGATGGCGAGAGTTGAGAGACGAATGGCGAATGGTATGTTTTTCATTCTTCAATTCTACCAATTTCTCCGCCAAATGCAAGGATTGCCGACGCCACTGCAACAAAGGGCGAGACACAGAACCGCATCATCATCCCTATTCCTTTTTTACCGGGCTATCCACCTAAAAATGGAATCCAACCTCTTAGCCACACCGCCGCGCGGGGCGCAAAAGGCCAGCACGGCGCGTGTCGGCGCACCCTGCGCCAAACGGGGAAATCCGGCAACGCCGCCCTAGTGGAGTATGAACATTGAGGGGCCGCCGGTGGCGCGGAGGGTGACGTCAATCGGCGCGGATGCGCCGTCAAGGGTCAGGGAGAGTTCAATGTCTGTGTCGCCCCCGGCGGACTTGAGCAGCCGCCATCCGGCGGAGCCGTCCAGGTCTGGAACTGGCTCGCCGTCCACGGTGAGCGCCCTTGCGCCGAACGGTATCGCCATCACGGCCTTTTTCTGGAACCTCGGCCATTCGGGCGTTGAGGACAGCCTCGCGCGCGGGGAGATTGCCGATCCATTTGAACCGCAACCCGTCACGGCGCCGAGGTAGGCCGTCTTCACTGTGCCGTCGTCGAAGGCGATCGTCAGCGTGCAGACGTCCTCACTCTCCGACGTTGAAACGCCGCCGGGGAGTGTGACCTCGCACGATTCGCCAGTAAGGTTCGAGTAGGTTCGCGAGTAGCCGTGGCCCTCGACGGTCAGCGTGGCGTTCGTCGCCCCCTCGGGCTTGTCCCAGCGGACGGTTCCGCCGCCGAACGGCGTCGTGTGCCACAGCAGCGACTCTTGCGCGTTTGCGTAGATGGTCATCGGCTCCGACGTGGCGGCGATTGCCCAAGGCGGCCCCCACGCGGCCTCTTCAGCGAAGGACGCGCCGGCAACCAGATAGACCGGGGCTTCGGTGAAGCTGACCTGGCGTCCGTTCCTCGGTGACGCGATCCTGTTGCCATACATGTCGTAGCAGGTGTCGTCTGTCGGCTTGAGTACATTTCGGATTTCCGGGTCTGTCATGACTTTCCGATCGCCCTCCACGCTCCAGATGACGAAGATGTCCGCGCCGTAGTCTAGCATATAAGTTGAAAAGTTGAAAAGTTGAAAAGTAAGCAGTTCTTCCGCGCCATGGTCTAGTGGAACGAGATTGCAAGACCACGGTGCGGAAGGGCTAACGCGGAAAGAAAGGCGGCAAACCGCAAGTCGGTGTACGGCGAAGTTCTACGTAATAGGCGGAAATTGTCTGTCCCTTTATTGTGCTCGTGATATTTTCGGGAGGCTGTATATATCACTCTTGCGTCCACACTTCGTGTGGGGCAGGGCCGTTGTTGGCGACGGCGTAGTAGGGGATCGTTTTTCCGTTTTCGCTTGCCATCAGCACGGGACCGCGCATTCGGGCGACACGCCCCGCCACATCCGCGACTTCCTCTCTGGCGCGAACGATGCGCTCCGAAACGTCAAAGGTGAGCATCACCGTGTCGCCGGAACGCCACTCGCGGTCCAGAACGGCGTACCCCTTCTCGACCATCGGCTCAAAGGCTTCCTCGTCAAGTGCCATCGTCCACCGGCGTCGGCCATCCGAGACATACAGCCCGTAGGGGTTCTCGACGCCGCGTGCCCACCCGGGAATCCGGATGCGCAGGGCAAAACGAGCGGAGTTCTCAGGATACACTTTAATGGAGACGTGTCCATCCTCCGCGTAACTCGACCTCTGCACAAGCCGGACGCGCCCCGCCGCGTCGTCGTCGAAGACCGTCTCGCCGCCGACGAAGAGGTTGATCGCGAATCCGTCGGTGCATCGGGCATAGACGAACCCCGGAAGCGCACCCGTGAACTTGAGGAACATCGGCGGGCAGCACGGGCATCCATGCCACTCCCACCGTTTTCCCTCGGCGGTGTTGAGCGGATTCTGGTAGGTGTAGGAGCGGCCGTCCGAGCCAACGGCCGTGAGGAGCGCGTTGTAAGCGACGCGCTCCACCTCGTCCATGTACTTTCCGTCACCGAAGATTCCGGCCATCCGGGCCGAGAAAAAGGCACTTCCGATGGCTGCGCACGTTTCCAGATAGGCGTTCGGGGGCAACGCAAAATCCGGCGCGAAGGCCTCGAAGGTCGGTTCCGCCCCCACACCGCCGCTTAAGTACATCTTGCGTCCGACCATGGATCTCCAGAAGCGGTTGGCGATGCCGAACCAGCGCGCATCGCCCGAAGCCTGCGCGTAGGTCGCAATTCCCAGGCAGAGCAACGTGGCGCGAACGGCATGCCCCTCGATTGACTCGTATTCGTCAAGCGGAACCCTGTCCATTTGGTAGTCGCCCCAACAGGGACGCCACAGCGAATCGTGCGTCGCCGCCGTCATCTCCCTGATGCGCTCGCGAACGCCCCATCCGAGCGCCGTCCAGTCCGGCTCGCCGCAGTGTCGTCCATGGCTGTCCAGCCAGAATCCGACGAGCGCGAGGTAGTCGTCCGGGCGCCCTTCGACGCCCGCCTCCCGCGCCGCCTCGGGGTCATCCTTGAGCAACCACGCGAGTTTTACAAGCGCCTCTTCGGCGAGCGAGTGCGTCGGGATGAGGTTGCGCTTCGGCGGCGGCCCCATTGTGTCGCAGAGGAGATTGGCGAAGCGAATCGCGCATCCGAGCAGCACGGCCTTGCCGGTGGCGAGGTAGTGGTGGATTCCCGCCTCAACAAGGCATCCCGCGTCGTAGATTTCGTGCTGGTCCATCGCGAAGGCGCCATGGTCGCCCCAGCGATGGATGTCGCCCTCAATTTGGCAACGCGTGTTAAGGTAGCCGTCGGGACGTTGCGCCGCCGCGATCAGGGCAATCCAGCGGTCGACGGCCGCCTCAAGCGTTGCGTCGGGTTCGACGGCAAGGTAGTCGGAAGCGCCGCGAAGCGACTCGTAGAGCAGTCCGTCGAAGAAGTAGTGACCCTGATGCCCGGAGGTTGCGCCGCATGCCGCGAGGACGAGGTTCTCCGCGACGTGCGAGCGCGTCTCCAGCTTTTCCAGCACGTCCGGGATGGTCGTGGAGCGCCAAAGGGCGTAGCGCGGCGACCAGAAGCCATCTTCCACCGTTACTGCGGGGAGCGGCTGGAACGCCATCGCCTGGTTTCGTCTGTATAATGTTCTCTCCATTGTTTCGCCTTGGTCTGTATACACCCCTTTTCAAAACGCCAGAGGAGCGGGGGCGTCTGCAACAGGCGGAAATTGACTGTCTAAATACGGCATGTCTTCCGAAATACGGTCTATGGCTTGATTGTGACTGAAACGACCGATGCGGGTTGCAGCGCGAAACGTAGCGATTGCCCGTCGAAGGGGAGGTCAATTTCGGCCGATGGCGTCACGGCGTCCGGATTCTCGAAGGTGTTGCAGGCCTGCGGGGTGGCGGAGAGCGTCGTGGCGCAGGCATGGGCGGGAAGCTGCATGTCGAAGGATGTGAGTTCGATCTCCTTCGCCTCGCCGTAGGAGAGGTTCGCCGCCGTCAGCGTAATGACCCCTTCCTTCTCCGAGGCGGATACGGAAACGTCCTTTGGCGCACCGGCGACGTGGATGTGGTGCCCCCCCTGGTGCGCCTTCATCATGTCGAAGACGTGGTAGGTCGGCGTCACAATCGCGTGCTCGCCACCAGCCAGGAAGAGGCAGTGGAGATTGTTGCAAAGCTGCGCCACGTTCGCCATCCCAACAACATCGCAGTTGTCGTTGAAGATGTTCAGAGTCAGGGCCGTGATTACGGCATCGCGCATCGTTGACTGCTGCTCATACAGGTTGAATCCCTTGGAGGGGCCTGTGCCGCCGTTGTGCCAGCATCCCCATTCGTCGCAGACGATCTTGACCTTTTCCTCATGGTCGAAGGTTCGCATCGCTGCGCGATGTAGCTCAATCAGCTCCTGCATCCGCCCCGCGCTGGCGACAAGCTGGTTCCACTCCTCCTCGTTGAAATTCACGCAGTCGCCGGCGCTGCCGCAATAGTAGTGGAATGAAAGCCCCCATAGTTTGCAGCCCTTTGCGCTGAACTCGCGCATAAAGCGCTCCGTCCAGCCGACGTCGAAGCGATTCGCGCCGCATGCGACATACTTCGCACCGTTGAGATTCGCGCTATCGACCGTTGTGGCGTAGCGGACGTATTCGCGGGCGTATTGCTCCGGCGTCATGTTGCCGCCGCCGACCCAGTTTTCGTTGCCGATGCCCCAGTATCCCACGCCGAAAGGTTCGGGGGAGCCGTTCTTCGCCCGGAGCGCCGCAAGCGACGTCGTATTCTCCGGCATGTCGCAGTATTCGACGAAATTCCGCATGTCGAGCGGCGTCATGGACGTGAGGTTCGCCGCGAGATACGGCTTTGCGCCGACCATGCGGCAGAAGTCCGTGAATTCGTGGACGCCGACCTCGTTTGTCTCCACGCGATGGTCATGGTCGTACCAGAAGTTCAAGGTCTTCGGGCGCTCCGAACGCGGGCCAATGCCATCGCGCCAGTCATACGTCTCGGCGAAGCATCCGCCGGGGAAGCGGAGCACGGGCGGACGGATCGCCCGGAATTTCTCGATCACGAAGTTGCGGAAGCCCCGCGTGTTCGGCACTCGGGATTCTTCGCCGACCCAGACGCCATCGCGGAACACGCCGCCGATGTGTTCAGCAAAATGACCGTAGATTTCGGGGGCGATGACGCCCTTGCTTTCGCAGCCAATCAAGCAGATTCGGTCCATTGAGTTAGTCCTTTGTAGTCACACTATTATATCCGCACTTTGTCTGCATTTCAAGGACGCGATAGCCGAAGGCGGCAAGGGAGAATTGCGAGGTGGCGGGTTCGCCACTCAGGGCGTCGCGAAGCGTCGCGCCGTCGAAGTCTGGGCCGCAGAGGCGTCCGGCGCCCGCGCCGCCTTTGTTGAGGACAAAGGCGTAGCGGCGGCCCGTCGCCGCATGGCGGCGCACCACCACCTCGACCACGGGGCGGCCTTCGCCCGGTTTCAGTTTCTCCTCGCCGGTCTCATACGGGGCCTCGTTCTCCCACCAGGCATTGCGCTTGATGCCGGCATCTCGGACAAAACCATCAAACCATCGCGCGTATGGCTCCGAATCGTGCGGACAGGGGTTGTAGCGGACGGGGAAGTCGCCGACAAGGCGCACGTCGCCCTTCCACCCGGCCGCGCCGCCGGCATCGCCTTTCGCGCGCAGATTGACATCAAGGGTGTTGAATGGCGCAAAAATGACAAGCCGTCCGCCACGCTCGGCGTATGCCCGCAACTTGGCAAGCGCCGCGTCTGAGACGACCGGCGCCGGCGTCACGACGCACACGGGGAACTTTTCCGGCGTAAGTTCGCCAAGCATGGCGTCGTCGAAAAACTCGACGCGCGCGCCGCGATAGCGAAGCCCCGCCGTGATGTCGGGCCGCGCCCGTGCGAGCAGGCTCTCGTAGGGGCGGTCAAAGGTGTCGAACATGATTTTGGCGGACGTTTCCGTTGACCAGTAGAGAGCCGTTTCGCCGGGAATGCGCCGCAACTGCCGCGCATCGACCTTGGCATGGAAGGTTGCGACCTCGGCGCCGGAGCGCTTGGCGGCGTGGTAGCCGGGAAGGCGCGTCCCGTCTGTGTCGATCATGAACCACATGGGTGGCGACTCCTTCTTCTCCCACGAGTTGTTGCCTGTCTTGAAGATTTCTATGCCCCAGTCTGCATATGGCTTCCAGGAAAAGTCGAGCGCGACGTCCATGCCGTGCGCGACCATCGCCCAATTCTGAAGCGCCGCGACTTCGCCGGGATAGCGCGGCTGGTAATAGACCTCCCGCCCCCAGATTGGCTTGCCATAGCGTTTGCCGATGGACTCGGCCGCCTCGAGGATGTCGATCATCTCCTCGTTGTTGCCGAGCGTCTTCTCGAAGCCGCAGACGTATTGCACGTCAAGTTCAATCACATCCTGCCAGCGCCACTGCGGCCAGACCATGTGGGCGAAGTAGTTTGGCCAGGGGTAGTTGTTGCCGTATAGGACATTCGCGTCCGGAGCCGTCCTTTTCGCCTCCGCAACATATTCCGCATACACGCGGTTCACCGACCAGGCGCGCCAGCGGAACCAATCGAGCGACCGCGCCGGATTGCGCCGGATTGCCGCCTTGGACTCATCCGTGAACTTGCCCATCGCCGCCATCCAGTCGATGGCCTCACTACCGGTTTTCTCAATCTGCCCCGCGCCGCCGGCGGCGGAGATGGGCTGCGCCGCTTCGTCCCACGACGCGAGCGACGTCCCCCACGCGGCGTTGAGGCGCGCGAGGTCGCCGCCGTAGCGTTCCTGCAGCCAGGCGCGGAAATCGGCGTCGGCCCACTTGTCGGGGCAGAAGTCGCCGCGGTTCAGGTAGAACATCTCGTTCATGAGCTTGGCGGTCGCCCACTGCGGATTGCGCGCGGCGCGCTCGCCAAAGAGACGGGCACGGCGCATGAGTTCCTCGCGCCCCGCAGAGGTGAAGAAGTGCAGATGCCTACCATCCGTGGTGTTCACGTCTGGCTCTTTTGATCGCGACGGATAATCGACGCCGCAATGGACGTTCTGCGGCGCGCCTACGATTGCCGCTTCGAAGGAGTCCGCCTTGCCGATTGCGACGGGCTTAAGGTCCCGCGCCTCAAAGGCGTTGGTCGGGCCGCAAAGATAGTGTCCCGTCCAGTATTCGCAAATCATCCCGTTGCCGATGCCGAAAAGTTCGCGCGGCTCGTATGGCGCAAAGAGGCCGAATGTGCACGGCGCGGAGAGCGCCTTGCCGTCTTCGTCGGCTATGGTGAGGATGTAGCCGTCGGGTTCGAGGTCAGCCGTGGGAAGGGAAAAGCGGCGGGCTTCGCCTGGTTGCCACGTGGCTTGTTCGGGAGGGACGCGCTTCTGCGCGTCCGCGGGCGAGCCGCCCGCGCCCCGACAATCCCAGCGCTCAACGCGGAGCGTCGCCGCGCCGGAGATTGCGCGCCCGCTGGCGTTCGAGACCAAGACCTCCACTATCGCGCCGCGCGTGAAGGCGGGTGTCTCCCCTTCGGGGAACGCCCCCATGCGCACCGTGACATCCGGCGCGGCGAGGGCGGAAGTTCCGGCGCAAAGTGCGCAAAGGGCCGCTGAAACGTGGTGCAAGGCGTTCATTGTTTCCTGCTCTACCGCATGATTATCGCCGTGGCGGTGGGCTTGAGGCGGTAGCGGACGATGAACACGCCGCTGCCGCCGGCAGCGCCGCCGCAACCGCCGCCGCCCCTGCCGTCCTCGCCCGCCTGGGGCTGGCCGATTCCGTCAACTCCGACCATGCTGCCGCCGCCGCCGATTCCGCCACTGGCAAATTGATACTTGTTTCCCGTGTAGCGGTAGCCCGCACCGCCGCCGCCGTAGTATTCGCCGGCAGCTGCGATCGCGATCTCGATGCCGGCGCCGCCCGCTCCGGGATAGCCGTCATTGCCGTCCGCGCCCGCCGCGCCCGCGCCGCCTCCACCGCCGGGAGCATACGCATGATTGGCGACGCCGCCGGCGTTGCCATGGTTGCCGTATGCCGCGTAAACGGCGCTGCCGCCGGGATACGCAGTGCCGTAGGTTTCTGCGGATTTGTTGAAGTAGATCGTGGTGCCGCCGCCGCTCGCGCCGTTCTTGCCTTTGTGGTGGTTGCCGTCCGTGTATGATCCGTTTCCGCCGGCGCCGCCGCCGTAGGCGGTGACGCCAAGCCCGCTGGTTGCAAAACCGTTGGTATCTACTCCGCCGCCTTCACCAATCTCGATGGCGTAAGTTCCGGCCTCGACGAAAAGGTCAGTGTAGTAAACGACACCACCCCCGCCGCCGCCCGCTCCTGCGCGCATGTCGGATGGCGAACCCACGGCGGTTCCGCCGCCGCCGCCGCCGCCCACGGCGAGAACGTCAACCGTCCCGCTCCCGACGAGCGTCAGCGTCCCGTTATTGCGGAAGATGCGGGAAACCTCCTGGAAGCCGGGAACTTTGTTCGTTACAACTTCATCCCCGCCCGTGCACTCGAACCAGCCGCGATCGGGGATGGAAGCCGATGGCGTAAACGCGACAATCACGATGCCGCTGCCGCCGGCCGCGCCGCCGCAACCGCCGCCGCCCTTGCCGTCTTCGCCGGCTTGGGGGATGCCTTCAACGAGGTCTCCCCCACCTCCCTTGCCACCTGAAACGGTTTTAACCCCGTTTGTTCTCTTCGAGCGATATCCGGCCCCGCCGCCGCCGAAATATTCCCCGGCCGCAATGATTGCGATTTCGGCGCCGTCCCCGCCCGCGCCCGGAGTGGAGCCGTCGTTGATCGAGCCTGCGGCTCCGGCTCCTCCTCCGCCGCCCGGAGCCCACTGGTGGTAAGAGGAGCCGCCCGCGTTGCCAAGATTGCCCTGTGCCGAATACAATGCCGCACCGCCGGCGATGGTCACGGTGTCGTTGTCTCCTTCGTAGTGCGCCGCTCCGCCGCCGCTTGCGCCGTCCTTGCCTTGGTTTTGGTTTTCGTTGTTGTATCTGTCGCCGTTGCCCCCGGAGCCGCCGCCGTATGCCGAGAGACCGAACGCCGTCGTGTTTTCTCCGTTTTGGCCAACGGCGCCGCCAGCGCCTATCATGATGGTGTATCTGCCGGCCGCCACGGAAACCGACTGCGTGTAGAGAACGCCGCCGCCTCCTCCTCCGCCGCCGGCGAATCTGTCGTCCGACGCCCATGACGCGCCGCCTCCTCCTCCGCCGCCGACGAGCAGCACGTCGATGGTTCCGGCTTCAGTAACAACAAGCGAGCCGCTCTGCTTGTAAACGTAGATGGTGCGCCCGCTCGGCTGGCGGATTACCTGCGCGTTGGCATCGCGCTCGATTTGCGTGGCCGATGCCGCCATTGGGATAATCGCGCTTGTCGCGACCGCGACCGCAGCCAGAGATGTGGCTAGCAAAGCGCGAGCATTGCCAGCGCTGGCACGGTTCATGCGAGAGAGAGTTGTCCGTTTCTGCATGGTTTGTTCCTTTGCGTTAGGTTTGGTGAGGTGGCGCCACGCGACCGCGCGCGGCAATTAATTATGGAAAAAATAATACCACACTCCATGCGATATGTCAAGGATGAAAAATGTTGTTTGGTATAAAAAGAGATTATATCTCAACTTTTGGCGGTGAAGAAGTTGAGATATATTTTCAAACGCAGAGAGCGCGGAGGGAAACGCAGAGAGCGCAAAGGGCGCGGGCGCGGGGAATCCATCATTGCAATTTGCGCTACGCGCGACCACGGAAGCCGCTGTAGCGGCTAGGCCGCCCAGGGCGGCCTAGCGGGCCAAGAACAGCGCCGCCCCATGCGAGCATGGTCGCCGCTATCCCTTCCCCTTGCGATGCGGGGCATCGCCGCCGCCAGCGGACACTGAAGCGGGCTGCGCCCGACACTGAAACGGCCTTCGGCCTGCACGGAAAAAAGAGTTGAAAAGTGCGTAGTGCGGAGTGCGGAGTTGGAGTTGGAGTTGGAGAGCCGGCTTCCGTGGTCGCCCGTAGGGCAAATCGTGCGGAACTGCCTAGACCACACCGGTTACCACCAGCTCCTGGGGGTGGGTGCGGGCCTGGGGTTCTGGCGGGAGGGTGCCGGCCATGCGGGCGAGGAGCAGCGCGGCGAGATCGACGGCGGTCTTCTCGTAGTGCTTGTCAATGGTGACTATGGGGCGGGCGCTCTCGAAGGCGCCGAGTTCGGCGCTCCTCGTCACATTGTCGTAGCCGGCGACGAGGATGTCCCGGTTTGGCTCGAGCCCGAGGTCGCGGATGGCGGCCAGGACAGGCAGCGTCCAGTCGTCATTGTAGCAGAGGAGGGCGTCAACGCCGCCTTCGCGCCGGAGCTGCAGGACCTTGTCGAGAGCCAGGGCCTTGAAGAAAGTGAAGCGACGCCCCCCTTCGGCGTGCGCTTCAAGCTCCGCGTCTCCAAGCGCCACGCAGGGATGCGGCTCAAGCCCGGCCGCACGCATGGCCTCGGCGTAGCCTTCGAGGCGTTCGCGCATCCAATACTTGGAGGGGGCGAATGGGAAAAGCGGCACGATGCGCCTCCGTCCCTGCCGGAGCAGCCACTCCGTGAGCATCCGCGACCCAGCGCGGTGGTCTGCGTAAACGCGGTCGAAGGAACGTAATTCCGGGGCGTTGCCGTAAACGACGGCAGGGACGTGCGCCTCGCGGCATCGGGCAAGCGCATGCAGGGCGATAGGGCGGTCGTTCACCGAACTCGTCACGACCATTCCCGCCGGCGGCGAGCGGAAGAAGGCGTCGATGTCGCCTTCGGCCAGAACCTCGCCGTTAAGACCCATCACATGCTTGCCTGCGAGCGAAA
>JAGCUY010000034.1 GCA_017962605.1 Kiritimatiellia bacterium
AACGTTCTGCCCCTTCTTCAGCACGCCGCTGTAAACGCGGATGAAGAAGAGCCGCCCGTAGGTGTTCGTCGCAATCTTGAAGACAAGCGCCGTGAGCCTCGGGTCGTCGAACTTGCGCTCCTTCTTCTCCTCGGTCTTGATGTCCGTGCCTTCGATGGCCGCGCGATCCGCCGGGGACGGCAGGTAATCGACAATGCCGTCAAGGAGCGGCTGCACGCCCTTGTTCTTCAGCGACGACCCGCAGAAAACGGGTACGATCCGCCCGGCCATGGTGGCCTTGCGGATCGCGGGTTTTAGCTTCTCTGCGGGGATTTCGGGGTTCTCAAGGTATTCGGCGAGGAGGTCCTCGTCTTCTCCAGCGACGAGTTCGACCATCTCCGCGCGGGCGACGGCGGCCTCTTCGGCCATCTCGGCGGGAATCTCGGACACCGTGACCGTCGTCCCCTGGTCGTCCTCACTGTAAGTAAGGAACTTCATGGAGAGGAGGTCAATCGTGCCGCGGAAGGAGTCGGCCGCGCCAACGGGAATCGCCATCAGCGCCGGCGTCGCGCCAAGCTTCGCCTTGATCTCGCCCACGCACTTCGCGAAGTCCGCGCCCATGCGGTCCATCTTGTTCACGAAGACGATGCGCGGCACGTTGTGGCGGTCAGCCTGGCGCCAGACAGTCTCGCTCTGCGGCTGCACGCCGCCTACCGCGCAGAAGACGCAAACCGCGCCGTCGAGGACGCGCAGGCTGCGCTCGACCTCTATCGTGAAATCGACGTGGCCCGGGGTGTCGATGATGTTAACCTGGTGGCCGCGCCACGTGCAAGTGATGGCCGCGCTCGTGATCGTGATGCCGCGCTCGCGCTCCTGCTCCATCCAGTCGGTGACCGTGTTGCCGTCATCGACGTTGCCGATGCGGTGGGAGTCGCCCGCGTAGAAGAGGATGTGCTCGGTGGTCGTCGTCTTTCCGGCGTCGATGTGGGCCACGATGCCAATGTTGCGGACAAGCGCCAGGCGCGCGGCGAGCGCGTCCTGCGCCCCCGCTCCGTCTTTCTTCTTGTCTGCGTATTGTGCCATGGCTCTCTTAGCCGTTTATCCGTTCAGTCGTCTTACTTTGGCTCCGTCTCGCATCCCGTCCTGTCGGCGCGGCCCTTTAGGCTGCGTCAGCGCGGGGTGCGGGGCGCGAAGCCCCGCCCATTACCACGCGTAGTGCGCGAAGGCCTTGTTGGCCTGGGCCATGCGGTGGGTGTCGTCGCGCTTCTTGATCACGTTGCCCTCGCCCTTGTAGGCGTCGAGCAACTCGGCGGCGACGGCCTTCGGCATCGGGGTGCCGCGGCGGCCGCTCGCGTACTGGAGCATCCAGCGAAGCGCCATGGCCAGCTGGCGGGCCGGGCGAATCTCGACCGGGACCTGGTAGGTCGTACCGCCGACGCGGCGGGACTTGACCTCGACTTTCGGCTTCATGTTGCCAATCGCCGTGTCGAGAACCTGGATCGGATCCTCGCCGGTCTTCTCGCCAAGCTCGTCGATGGCGCCATAGACGATGCGCTCGGCCGTCGTCTTCTTGCCGCCCTTCATGATGGTGTGGATGACCTTCGCGACGAGTTCGCTGTTGTACTTCGGGTCGGGCGCGCTGAAACGCTTGATCGATTTGTGCCTTCTTGACATTGTTCAGTCCTCCCTGATCCTACTACTTCTTCGCGGCCTTCGGCTTCTTCACGCCGTATTTCGAGCGGCTCACGTTGCGGTTGAGCTTGTTCGTGTTCGAGGGGCCGGCGCCGCCCAGGGCGTCAAGCGTCCCGCGCACGATGTGGTAGCGGACGCCAGGCAGGTCCTTTACACGACCGCCGCGCACCAGCACCACGCTGTGCTCCTGCAGGTTGTGGCCTTCGCCCGGGATGTAGGCCGTGACTTCATAGCCCGAAGTCAGGCGGACACGCGCTACCTTGCGCAGAGCGGAGTTCGGCTTCTTCGGCGTCTGCGTCTTCACGAGCAGGCACACGCCGCGGCGCTGCGGACAGCGCTTAAGTGCGGGCGACTTCGACTTGTTCGTCAGCTGCCTGCGCCCTTTGCGCACGAGTTGATTAGTTGTAGGCATTCGTTTTGTTCCTTCCCTAGGTGGAAAAAATGTTCATCTATTCTAGCACAACCTGGCGACGAACGCAAGCGCACTCCGCCGTTTGGCGAAATTCACACTGGCGAGCGGGAGCCTTTTCCCGCGCCGATGCGGCTTGCCCGGCCGTTGCCGAGTAGTTCCTATTCAATTGCGAAATGCGTTGACACGGACATCCTGTTCCTCTTACAACGCACCATCTATTCTACCACAACTTCCCCTTCCCTGCAAGTCGGCGTGCTTCAAGCAGGGCTGCGCGAGAGGATCCGTCAGTAGATTTTCTCGCCGAGCAGGCGCGCGACAAGCGCCACGGCCAGGATGGCCGTCTGGTTGCGGACGTCCAGCACGGGGTTCACTTCCACGATCTCCGCCGAATGGACAAGTCCCGTCTCCGCCATGTCTTCCATTAAAAGAAGCGCCTCCCTATTGGAAAGGCCCGCCGCCAGGGGGATGCCTGTCCCCGGCGCGAACATCGGGTCAAGCACGTCCATGTCGAAACTGACGTGGACGCAATCGACCCGGTCTGCAAAGAAGCGGCGGACGGACTTCAGAATCTCCGGGAAACCGGCGCGGTCGATGTCGCTCATCGTGAAGGCCGTCACCCCCGCCTCCTTCATCAGCGCCCTTTCGCCCTTGTCTAGGTCGCGAAGGCCGACGAAGCAGACATCCCGCGGATCGACCTTCCGCACGGGCCGGTGCAGGTTCGTCAGCGCCGGCAGCCCCAGTCCGCAGGATGCGGCCAGGCACTGTCCGTGGATGTTCCCCGACGGCGTCGTCTCGTCAGTGTTGAAGTCGCCGTGGGCATCGACATAAAGCACTCCGAGACGCCCGCCCGCGTCGGCCACGGACGCCGAAACGCCGGCGATGGTGCCGAGGGCCACGGAGTGGTCGCCGCCTAGGACGAGCGGGAACTCCCCTGATGACGCGGCCTTTTGCACCTCCCTGGCGAGCGCATCGCACCAGCGGACGATGGGCGCAAGGTACTTAGCCTTGGGATTGCCCGGATCAAGGGTCTCCTGCGGCAGAGTCCTCACGGGCGACGCCGACTGCCTGACGCGGTATCCGAGGGATTCGAGCTTTTCGCGCAGGCCGGCAAGCCGGATGGCCGACGGCCCCATGTCGGAGCCGTGGCGGCTCGCGCCGAAATCAAGCGGCATTTCAAAGATGTGGACATCCATTTCTCGTTTCTCCTTAAATTAGGGGTGAAAGGTAGCTTTTGCGGTCATGATGGCCAGGCCTCAAGGTGGAAGGTTGAGTTTGCAAGCGCCCAATCGACGAGTTCGTGGGCGCGGTGGTACATATCGGCGCGGGAGAGTTTAGCATCCTGCGGAGGATAGGGCGAAAGGAAAAGCAGACGCCCTTCGGCGCAGAGGCGCTCTTCTTCGCGGCAGGGATGCCAGCGTTCGCCGAAGCCCTGCATGGAGAGCGTGATCCGCGCGCCACCGGCCTTTTCAATGGCGATGGCGGCCTCCTTTTCAAGCGGGCTGAGGAAAGTCGAGACGCCCGCCCCGCCAGGCCCTATGCGCCCCGCCGCCGCAAGCAGCCATTCGCGGGTGCCACCCCCGGCGGGGCGCGGGAGCGCAGGGGATGTGGCGGCGGGAGCCGCCACTGCAAGACCTGGTGTTGCAGGGGTGGCTCCCGCCACCCCATCCCTTTTCTGCCGGTGCCCCTTGATAGCCACGATCACTGGCAGCGCCAATAGCGCCTCGTTGCCGTAGGCCCAGTATTTGGCGCCGCGCCATTCGATTTGCCGCGCCCGCGTGAAAAACCTCCGGTTGGCGCGCCTAATGGCCGCTCGTTCGGGGTTTTCAAGAATATACCGCCGGAAAGCCTCGAGTTGCCCGTCCTTTTTCACGATCCAATCGTGAAAGTCCGGCGCGAAAATTTGAAGCGGGTGTTGCAGGGGCGGCTCCTGCTGCCCCCTTGTGGCGGCGGGAGCCGCCACTGCAAGACCTGGTTTTGCAGGGGTGGCTCCCGCGCTTGGTTTTGCAGGGGTGGCTCCTGCCACCCCATTCCCCACATCCCAATACGCCTCTCGTAAGCGCTTCTTGAGCTGCCCCACCGCCGTGCCGAGCGCAACCGGGGTGGCACCCGGCCGGCCAAGCTTCACCATGAAGTGCAAATGGTCCGGCATGATCACGTGCGGTGAAAGGCCCTCCACGTATGGCCACTGGCGCGGAAAGTCGGCGATGGCCCGCTCAAAGGCCTCCGTAACGGCGTTCGGCACGATTTGCCCCTCCGGGGAAATCGTGGAAAACGGGCACAGGTTTCGCAGGGGCAGCTCCTGCTGCCCTTTAATCGTCACCATGTAGAAAAACGGCCGTTTGTAATCGAATCCGGGCAAGCGCCCCATGTTTTAACCTCTTCGCAATTATTATAGCAAAAGAGCAGTCTTGCAGGGGTGGCTCCTGCCTCCCCGTTCCACGCGCCTGGTTTTGCAGGGGTGGCTCCTGCCTCCCCGTTCCACGCGCCTGGTTTTGCAGGGGTGGCTCCCGCCACCCCATTCCCCCGCCGTGAATGCCGCAGATTTGGTATAATCATTCGCCATGAAATTGGGTGGTGAGTTTGCGGATTTCGTGGTCGCCGGGCAGAGGTGCGGGACTATTTCGGTGGTCCTCACCCTTCTGGCCACCATTTTCGGCGCGTCCGCAACCCTGGGCGTGGCTGAACGAGCCGAGAAAATTGGTTTTCCGGCATTCTGGTGGCTTGCTTCCGGTGCCGTCGGCCTGGCACTCCAGGGCATCCTCCTTTCCGCCAAAATCCGCGAATCCGGCGCCCGCACCCTTCCGGAGCTCGCCCGCCAGACGGCCGGGCCCTTGGCCCAGCGCCTTGTGGCCATCGTCATCGCCATTTCATGGCCAGCCGTCATCGGCGCGCAACTCGCCGCATTTGCAGGATTGTGGTGTGCAATTACCGGCTCCAGCGGCACCGCCCTGCCCACCATCCTCTGCGCCTTAATCGTCGCCATCTACACTCTCATCGGCGGACAGCGCGCCGTCGTCAAGACCGACGCCCCGCAGATGCTTGTCCTAGCCGCCGGGTTCGGCGGGCTTTTCCTTTGGATATTTTCCGGCAAGTGCGGCGGGGCGCCGGTTCCTATCGAGTCCGTCCGGCTCCTTTCGCCCGAATTCGGCCCTCGCGAGGCAATCCTTTCCCTGCTCACCGTCGGCGGCGCCTATTTTCTCGGGCCGGACATCGCTTCGCGCTCGCTCGTCGCCCGCGACGGACGCACGGCGCGCCGCGCCGCTCTGGCCGCCGCGCCCGCACTTTTGTCTTTCGGCGTGGCAATCGCCCTTGCGGGGATGTGGGCGGCCACCAACGCGACCGGCGCCGGCAACCCAATCTTGCGCATCGCCGCAAAACTCCCCCTTGCCCTGCGGCTTTGCCTGTCAATCGGACTCTTCTGCGCAGTCTTGTCTTCGGCCGACACTTGTCTCGTGAACGCCGCGGCAATCGTGGCCGGCGACCTTGCGGGTTCCAGAAGCGTCCGCGCGACGCGGATCGCCGTCGCCGCCATGGCGGTTGCGGCAACCGTCCTTGCCCTTTTCGGCGGCGACATCATCGGCGTCCTGCTCAAGGCTTATTCCATTTACACCCCGGGCGTGGTTTGTCCGCTTGCGGTGTCGATAATCTGCGGACGCGTCAACCGCCACTTCTGGCTTGCCGCCGTCGCCGCTGGCGGGCTTTGCGGACTCGTCGGCACCATCTTCCCCAGCCTGGACTTCCTTCCGGCGGCGGGGATGGTGCTGTCGCTTCTGCTGGCGCTTGCGGGCAGGGCGATTTGAATTTCCAAGCCAACCCAAAGCCGTCTAGCCAAACCCTAGAAGACAAGTTTCGCGTAGAGGCCGACGATGCGGACTTGAACCCAGTCGCAGGAGGGAGTTTCAATGTCCCTGTATTGCCAGTATGCCGAAAGCGAAAGGTGCTCAAGCGGGGTGACGCTCATGCCGATGACGGAGCGGAACTGGCTGAAACGGTCATGGCCGTCGTAGCAGTCGCGGCCGGAGAAGTAGATGAACTGCGTGAAATAGGGGCGCGGCGACCAAGGCAAGTGCGGCACTGGCGGCGCGGTCACGGTGGCGATGTTGCGGTAAACGGCCCAGTCGCGCTCGTCCTCGCGGAAATACATGTAGATGCGGTGGGAGTCCATGAATATCCAGTCGCCGACTGGATACGACCAGTCCAGCGCCAGATGCTCGGTAGGGCGGCCGCTCCAATCCCAGTGGTGGCGGATGTAAACATCGTCTGGCGGTTCCCCCCTCACCCTCTCCACGCGGTCTTGCGAGTAGGACGCGCCGCCGCCGACAGCCCAGCGCTCAGACAACTTCCAGCGGGCCGAAAAGGCCTCTTCGTCGCAGAAGTACTCGCCATGCTCCAGATACATTGTGTTGGAAAGCGTGAAGTGCACGGAGTCCGTGACATGGATGGTGACGCCCTGCGACAGCCATACCTGCTCTTCCGCCGCAGTGGCCACAATGGCGACAGCGACCGCCAGAATGGTTATCAGCCTCGCAGCCATCACAGTTCCGCAGTGTGGTATGGTTCGCCGTCTGCAAGTCGGCGGAGTGAGAGCGTGCGGCCATCCAATAGCGCGTAGGATGGCGCGGAGCCGCCTTTGGGTATGGAAATCGAGCCGGGGTTGAAACACCAGATTCCGTTCATCTGCCTTGCGATTGGCACATGCGTATGCCCCGTTGCGACAATTGCCCCTGCCGGAAGCGGCGGCAGCTGCTCGTCCGGCCCCCAGATGTGGCCATGCGAGAGGAACAGCCGGACGCCTCCCACCTGAACGGTTGCATAAGGCCCCAGCATCGGGAAGGAGAGCATCAGCTGGTCGATTTCGGCGTCGCAGTTGCCGCGGACGGCAACGATCTTATCGGCGATCGCGTTGAACTCCTCCGCCGCGCGTGCGCCGTCGTAGTCCTGCGGAACGCCGTTTCGCGGGCCGTGGTAGAGGGCGTCACCTAAAAAGCAGACGAGATCCGGGGCATCGGCATCAATGCGCTTGCGCAACGCCTGAAGCGCGGCGAACACGCCATGGGAGTCGGAGAAGAAAAGGATTCTGGGATTGTCTGTTTTCATGTTCTTCCGCAAACATTATACCAAATCCCCTTTCCCTCCCGCCACCTCCCTACCTCTTGTGATGTGCCAGTGAAGTGTGTGTTGTCTGTCTCTGTTGCCGCCTTTCCCCGAAAACCCTTCTTTCTTGCCCGACATCGGGCAATGCGCGGGGCCAATCCGCCTGCGGCGGACGCTTGCGGCAGACTTTAGTCTGGCCGCTTCGCTGGG
>JAGCUY010000035.1 GCA_017962605.1 Kiritimatiellia bacterium
CACTTGCGCAATTTGACGCACGTCAAATTACGTCAAGCTTTTGTTTGACGCTTTTTTCTTCGTAACTTAATGGCGTTTACAAAAAACAATCTGCAATTCATCAGCCATTCTGAAACGGAGAAAAGAAATGCAATACAAATCACTTTCCAAATCGAACCAAAGCATCCTTTCACTCTGCCGGGAGGTCCACTACGGGACAATCACCCGCCTCGCCGTCCGCGACGGCGAGATCCACGCGACTGAGGACACCCGCAAATGCCTGTCGCTTCTCTTCAGCCGCCCGTCAGAGGCGGCGAAGGCCGGGGCGGACGGCGACTTCACCCTGAGCGCGAACCAGGAGAACCTCGTTCTGGCGGCGAGACGGCTTGGCGAGGCCGTCATCCTGCGCCTTGAGGTCCAGAACGGCCAGCCCGTCCAGGCGAACATCGAAGAGGAGGTCCCCGCCTTCTAGACAAGCTCATCACAATTGAACACACGGTATTAACTGACAGACTGACCTGAAAAACAGGAGGTGGTCGGGAATGCCGCCAGACACAAGACTGGCGTATCCCGACTGCCTCCTTTTCTGTGCCCGGCGGCTTCCCGGCTTCCTCCGCAACCAAGAGGAAACCACGATGGAAGACACCATCATGAAGAACGCCGCGAATGCGGCAAAGGCACAGAAGAAAGGGAAAACGGCGAAGGCCGCGGAGAGCAACCTGGCGAGGGAGTTCGGTGCGGCAATCCGCCAGTTCCCGACGAGCTACCCCGGCGGCACCACCCCCGAGACGCTGTTCGACGAGCGCACCGAGCGCATCATCAAGGCGCAGGCCGACAGGCTGGTCACCACGGGGCTGTTCGAGCAGCAAGAGCGCGAGGACGTGGAGAACGAGCTGCGCGTCGTCCTTGCATACGAGATGGCCAAGTACGACCCCGCGAAGGACCGCTACACCTTCGCGGCCACCGTCCTGGCGAAACGCGGAGTGAACGCCATCATCAAGCGCCGAAACTACCTGCGGGACAACCCGCGCCCCCTGTCGCTCGACGAGCCCGTCAACGGCGAGAGCGGCGAGACGTTCCTGGACATAATCCCCTCCGACGACCTGCCGGCTGACGAGATCGTGTGCCGCAAGGAGGAACTGAACAACCGGATCGAGAAGCTGCTGGCCAGCCTCGCACCGCGCGACAGGGACATCTGCATGGGCGTCATGGAGGGGAAAGGGGTTCTGGAAATAGCCCGCAACGTGGGGATGACCCATTCCTCGGTGTTCTACCGCCTTCGCGTGATCATCGCCGGGCAGGCGGTCAAATGCGGCCTCGCGAACTTTGGCAGGGAGGGCTGGAAATGAACAGCAGTCTGTATTGCGACCTTTCCCCAAAGGCAAAGGCGATGCTTTCCCGTCTCCCAAACAACCTGCGTGATGCAGTACTGCTCATGGCGGCGGTCATTTCCCGAAAAGACGCGGAGAATCCCGATAAAGTCCCGGAGAGACTGGAAACCGCCGCAAATGGAGCTTTAATTTGCGTGGTAACCAACCAACAGGAGGCAACAGAATGAAACCCAACGACTTGAATAAAACACAGGACATGCGGCTGACCGTCCTGAAACGGCAGATTGAGGCCACGCAGAAGATGAAGATGCCGGAGCTTGAAAACAAGTTCCTGGAGCTCTACGGAATCGAGAACCGGGGCGCGACGGCAAGGAACCTCCGCAAGCGCATCGCCTACCGCCTCCAGGAAATCCTCTACGGCGGACTTTCCGAGGCCGATGCGGCGAAACTGGATGCAATCGCGGACGCCGACCCGCTGGCGCGGCTGGAGGCGCTTCCGGCAAGAAAACTGACGAAGACGCAGGGGACGCGGTTCATCCGCGTCTGGAAGGGCGTTACGCACGAGGCCATCGCCAATGGCGACGGCACATTCGAGTACAACGGCAAGACCTGGAAGTCCCTCTCGGCCATCGCGAGGGAAATTACGGGGACGCGCTGGAACGGCAAGCTCTTCTTCGGCGTGAGGTGAGGCAATGGAAAAGGCAGAAAGAAAGACATTCAGGTGTGCCGTCTATACCCGCAAATCGGTCGAGGACGGCCTCGACATGGAGTTCAACTCGCTGGACGCCCAGCGCGAGGCGGCAGAGAACTACATCGCAAGCCAGAAGGCCAACGGATGGGTCTTGCTGCCCGACCGCTACGACGACGGCGGCTTCTCGGGCGGCAACATGAACCGCCCGGCGTTGAAACGCCTTCTCGTGGACTGCGAGGCGGGGAAGGTGGACATCATCGTGGTCTACAAGATTGACCGCCTTTCGCGCAGCATCTGCGATTTCGCGGAACTCTCGAAGCAGTTCGACAAGTGGAACGTGGCGTTCGTCAGCGTCACGCAGGAAATCAACACCCACACGTCGGCGGGACGGATGATGCTGAACATCCTGATGACCTTCGCGCAGTTCGAACGCGAGGTCATCGCCGAGCGCGTCCGCGACAAGATGGCCGCAAGCCGCCTGAAGGGCAAGTGGGTGGGCGGGAACGTCACGCTTGGCTACAAGGTCGAGAACCACCGCCTGGTGATTGTGCCGGAGGAGGCGGAGACCGTGCGGTTCATCTTCCGGCGTTTCATCGAGACACAGTCCTTGAAGCAGGTCGGGCGCGAACTGGAGGAGCACGGCCTCCAGCCGAAGCATGGCAAGTCCTGGAACACGCAGATTCTCTACCGACTGCTCAACAACTACGCCTACATAGGAAAAGTCAAGTACAGCGGGCAGGTGGTGGAAGGCGAGCACGAGGCCATCGTCTCCGAGGACGACTGGGCGGAGGTCCAGAGTCTGATGGAGGAACGCTCGCTTGCCAAGGACGGCGAGCGCAGGACGGAGACATCGGCTCCGCTGAAGGGCATCCTCAGGTGCGGGCACTGCGGCGGTGCGCTGAGTCCCGTGTGGTGCGCGAAGGGAAACCGAAGATACTTCTATTACAAGTGCGTGGTGGACTCCAGGCGCACCATCTCGTCGTGCCCCGTGAAGCAGGTGTCGGCGGGCGAGGTGGAGGGGCTGGTTTATCGCCAGCTGCAGCTCGTGCTGGCATCGCCGGAGATACAGATTGCAGTGGCCGAAGTGTCAGGGCGGTCGCCGTCCGACGTGGCCGCTTTCCTCGGCTCGGAGCTGTGGGAGCGGATGACCATGCCCGAGCGCGGTCGTCTGGCAAGGCTGCTGGTGAAGGAGGCCGTCCTTCGCGAGGACGGTATCACCTTGGAGATAAGGACAGAAGGAATAGAGGCGCTGATAAAGGAGGCGTTGGATGAAACGAACAGTTGAGAGACTTGAGAACGGAAACCTGCGGGTGACGGTGGCGTTCTGCTTCCGAAACCGCAACAACAACCGCAAAATCGTGGTGGACGGCGAGGAGGACATTCCTGCTTCGACCTCCGACACGATGATGATCGCCATCGCGCGGGGGCGGCGGTGGCAGCGGTACATCGACGAAGGTAGGTTCAGGAACGGCACGGAACTGGCCCACGCCATCGGGCGCGAGCCGGGCAAGGTTGCCTGGACAATGCGTCTGGCGATGCTCGCCCCCGACATCATCCACCGCATCCTGGAAGGCAACATCCCGCACAGCCTCACGCTGGAGAGGCTGCGAGTGCCGATTCCAGATCTCTGGGAAGAACAGCATCGGATGCTTCTGGAGAATCAATAGACCGTCAAAGGCCGTCGGGCGACGACGCCCGACGGTCTATTCCTCGTCCATCGCGCATTTCAACCGCGTGGCACGGAATTGAGAAGGAGGCACAAGAATCGTTTTTGCCGTACTCCACGAGTTCGAGGAACATTATCTGACGGAGCGACCGCACCAGGGCATCGGCAACTCCTTGGTCGAGCCGGATGGAAAAATCACGGCTGCGCCCCCTGAGCCGAATGCGCCATTGGAATGGGACTGCCGAAGGCGTCTGGGCGGTCTCCTCAAGAGCTATTCGCGCAAGGCCGCCTGACAATCCCTCCCTGCATTCTCCCTCTGTCGTGTCCGCATCGGCTGAAAACCGCCATTCGTGCCCCGTCCCGCGCCGTGAAAATCGACAATCTGCCCCTGTTCGGACGAAAAAATCCTTTTCAGGCAACTTCAGGAATGCCCGTTGGACAGTCATTTGGGTCCCGGATGAATATTTGCACCAGACGCCGTCGTGTTGTCGGGCGAGGTCTTCATCCAGCCGTCGGAGTTGCTGCTGTACTCGAAGACGAGTTAATTAACTGACACAATTCTCTAACTTGTATTTTTTTACTGTCAATGCCCCATATATATTGTTTATTTTTGTATTTCCCAGTGAGCACTAAATATTCATTTTCATTGATAATCATTTTTGATATGCAAAGATTACTTAACCTACTCAACTTTATTTTCATGCCAATGCACATTATTTGCTTATTATCTACAATAATGTAGCGTCCTTTTTTGTATCTTATTTTAGAAAAATATAGTAAAAAAAATAAGTATATTATATAAGTAACTAATATGCCTATGAAAATTCCTATCCATCTTTCTTGTGTTTTATCTAATTCTTCCCAAAAAAGAGGAAAAGATATTATGGAAAACAGCATTATATTAATTACTGAAAATGGAATTATCGTTGCTTGAATACTTTTAAAAAAACAAACAAGCACCGATGAAAAGGCAAGATGGGTTATAACTGCAGGCTCATTCCAACTTAATTCTTTAATTTCAGACATTCTATTCTCCTACAGCAGCTTCATTGTGTCCAGTTTATTTGCAAGTCGCTGTTGCTATCCCCTAATCTACACGCCCTTCGGCGGTTTGCAATCGCGGGGCGCGGGATTGGCTCAACTGGCGGGAGGTTTCTTGGGACAAGATGCCCGAATGTTCTTTGATGTGTAATGTAGCATAGTTATTTCTTTCTCGGGGCAATGAATTGTTCCAAACATGCCAGTTTCTCGGTATCATTCCTAAGAAAAGTATGGCTGAACCAACTAACAGATAAGATTATGCGATTTCGGTAGATACATACAAATACCTCAAAGTCGTCTTTCAGTTCTAGACAATACTCGCTTTCCAACGGATCGGCTCCGCAAAGTTTCAATGTATTAAATAGTCTTTCGTTATTTTTCAACGAATGCTTTTCCAGTCTATATTCCGAGAAATCCGTATTCTCAGGAATTTCGCCAACCATATGAATATTATAATGCGGTCTTAGGTTATGGGTCTGAAAAATAAAGCATCGAAGTGTTTTTATTTCAAATGCTTCTGCGATTTTCCTTAAGCCGCGTTGCTGCCTGGATATCCACCAACGTAAATGATCTTTTTCTTCTTCCCCTTGCATGTCTTCCCACTGCACGACTTCAAAATCCGTTATGACTGTTTGATAAACTGGAACAAGAGGGCGGTGCTTAGCATCATAAGCCAACCAAAAGAAAGCAATGGCAGAAACAACGACAATGAAAGCGGCAAAACATAACAATGCCCTTGTGATGATATTTCCAATTTTAGACATTTATAGAGGTCTCCGATCTTTCTCAAGCGCATTTTACAGGATTAGTGGCATAATCAGCATACCCCGAAATTGAAAGCATGCACTTCCAGAGATGTGGACGAGTGGTAATTATCTCCCCCATGGTGGGCATTCATGTCAGTTCTCTAATTTACACTCCCTTCGGCGGTTTGCAATCGCGTGGCGCGGGATTGGCTCGACTGGCGGGAGGTTTCTCCGTCGGCGTCCCGACGCCGATTTGTAAAAGACCGCGTTTCGCATCTCGGGGAAAAGGTTGAAAAGGTCGTTTCGTCCTTGATTGGCGCGAATGGACCATCCGCGCGGAGAATGGCTGCCAAGAGAGGAACGGAAGTTCAGTGGGCAATCGCGTGGCGCGTGTTCGCAGGACACTGCTGGCTTCAGCCTGTTGCAGAGTACATCTGTTCAGCCCATATGAGCGATGAAATCTGCGACTGCTCCGAAGGCAAAACCCGCGAGCGCGACCAGCGGAGTGAGCCACAGCCGCAGGAGCTGTTTGCGGGCTTTCTCGCCAGATCTTTTCGCCCGCCGGTACGATACGGCGTCGGCAACAATTGCGAGAATCGTGAGAACCAGCGCCGGAATCGCGATGGAGCAATGCAGACTCAGCGGCCAGAGCATTGAAAACCCGGCAAAGTGCGCCCAGTCCAGCCAGTCGGGATTGATGACGGCATTGACGAACAAAATCAGCGCTCCAACCACGAAACACCCGATTGCCAGAAGCAAGATTATCGTCAAGTTATTCATTTCGCATCTCCATTGCCTTTTGGCCTCCGGCGTTGCCAAAAGAACGTCCACAGACCGAAGAGGATGGTCGCCGCCGCCCACGCGCTCCACATCTTGTAGGGATTCTCAATGAAGAGCGGCAATCCGGTCACCTCACAGCCTGGCGGAGGAGAAACTGGCAACGACCATCGTGCTCCGCCGCAACCGGCGACGTGCAGTCGCTTGAGCGACATATTAGACAGTTCTTCCCAGTCGGTGACTTCCGGAATTCGGGTCATTTTTAGTTGTTCCAGCCCCGGACATTGCGTCCGAATGTGCTTTAGGGAAGCGAGTGGAAAATCCTGCAGCGCAAGTTTTTTCAATTTCGGCATAAACGACAGACGACACAGATCTCTGCTCCTCGCGTAACAGCCTAAGACGGTCAGTTCGGGCAGATTGACCTCGGCAAGCGGAGCGTACTCGTCGGTCCCTGTCCCCGATATGATGGAAAGATCCTTCAGTGCCCCTGTTTGAATCGCGCGGAGCAGTGGGAGTTGCGCCCCCGAGACAGTCAATTCCTTGAGGCGCAGCTGCGGAGATAGTCGGACGGCGAGGGCGGCATTATCGCTGCAAAGCATCAGCGATTCGAGTTTGGCAGCGCTTCGCAGATCGAGAATATCGCCTCGAATCGAGTCCAGCAACAAATTCTGCAGGGAGGACCAGTCGCCGCGCGAAAGATCGTCGGCATGTAAATCGGTGCCGATGGATGCCGAAAGAGTTTTGATTTTCGCGGTTTGGAGCGCGGCAAGATTGGAAAAGGTTCCGTAGAACAGCACAAGATGTTCAGGCGTGTGCCCTGCGAGCGGCGACAGATCGATGATGAACTCCTCGTTGTTGTTCCCCCAGACCCTTATCGTGCGGAATTCGTGTTTCGGTAGTTCGGGGATGACGTCGCCTTCCCATAAATGGATCGACAATTCATCATTGTATTTGCGCTCCCGAATCTCCTGTTCCAGTTTTAGGACGGCATCCGGTTTGGAGCAGTCCAGCGAAAGCGGCAGATTCAGCTCCACACCGAATGCGGAGAA
>JAGCUY010000036.1 GCA_017962605.1 Kiritimatiellia bacterium
GCTAGGGAGGGCCCGGCTTCGTCCGGGCCGATGCGCCGCTTAACGCAAGTCGCTTCGCGACACGCAAGGGTTACGCTCGCATCGATGTGGCTACGACGGGCCAAGCCCTACGCCACAATCGATCCTCGCGTGGGGCGAATGGAATTGCGGCAAATGCGATTGTGGCGTAGCCGCCACGGGCGGCGTCGTAGCCACATCGGTTTTGACGCAGCTTTTGCGTCCGGCCACAGGCCGGTTGCGTTAATTGGGGAACGGGGAACAGGGAACAGGGAGATTAATGTGAAAATGTGGAAACAGCCAATTCCAATGTTGCCAATTATCAATGTCTCCACTCGAATTGGATATTGGGTTTGGGCATTGGCAACACTTCCACATTGGCAACATTTCTTTCCGTGTTCCGGCGCGCAAGCGCCTTGACGGAAAGAGGGAGCGGCTAGCGTTCTTCGGCGAAGTCGATCCAGCGGTCCCAGTCGGACGAGAGGATCGTATGCTCCCCGCTGTGGATGTTGTAGGCGACGCGACCGCCCAGGACGGGATGGTCCGGCTCCGGGAATAGCGCCCCTTCGGGCAGGCCCTCCAGTCCGAAGTCGCGCCAGGCCCTTGACGCCGCCTTGGCCGCAAGGAACTCGCCCGGTTGCCCGGCCCACGAGTCGAGCGTGGCCGAGGAGATGTAGAGCCTGCGCGGCGCGACAAGCGCCAGAAGCCAGTGCTGGTCGAATGGCAGTTCGGCGTCATGCCCCGCGTAGGCGGCGAAGTTCCCGCAGAACCAGTACGGGAAGCCCTTGACGATCTGAGCGATGTGTTCGGAGGCTGGCAAATACGTGCCGTTGAGCTTGGCGCCCCCGCAGCCGGAACAGCTGGAGACTGCCATGGCGAAGCGCTCGTCCTGCGCCGCGCACCAGAGCGCCGTCTTGCCGCAGCGGGAATGTCCGGCGACCATCACCCTACCCGCGTCGATGCGCGGTTCCGTGGCGATCCAGTCCATCGCGCGGCTGCCGCACCAGGCCCACGCCGCAATCGTGCCCCAGGAATCGGGCTGCTTGGTTTCCCCCGGCCTCACGAAAAGCGACTGCAAGTGGCCGTCGAAGCCGTCGGCCTTGTCCGGCACCGAAGAGCCGGTGTGGATGGCCACCGCCGCCCAGCCGCGCGCGACGATGCGCTCCGCATCCCAGAACGGCGTCCGGAGCTTGCGCTCGGGGTCCATGTTCTCGGCGGGGTCGCGGTTGCAGAGCAGAAGCGCCGCCGGAACGGGGCGCCCCTTCCCCGCCGACGCAGGGATGAAGGCCAGGATGTCGATGGCCCCTTCCCCGCCCGGACCGGAGAAGCGCGCGCGGACGCGGCGTCGCACCGCGCGCCCGTCCATGGCCGGAGCCTCGGGCGAAATCTCCTCAAACGAAAGGAGAGGGTTGCGCGCCGCCTCCGGCACGCGGCCGAATACGTTGCTCTCAAGGAAGTCGAGCATCTCCGCGCGAGGAAGCGTCGCCGGCGGCTGGGGAAGCGCGAACTCGGGATTCTGCAGGGCGGAGAGGCCGGGGCGGATCCGAAGCGCGTCGGGGAGACGTCCTTCCACCGTCATGCGCAGGTAGGTGCGCACCAGGTCGTGATGAGACTCGCAGGTGAAGATGTTGCGCATCTCCAGGAAGGGCCTCGGATCCGTGATGGGGCTTTCCCAGTTGTTCGCGCGATGCCCGCGCAGCCAGTCTTCCGGAAGCGGTGCGGCGGAAATGCTCAGATATTTCCGGCCGTTGTCGGTGCACCACGATTCGAAGAGGGAACGCAGCCGGGCGGCGTCGCCAATCGGCTCCGAAATCCGGGCGACATACTCCAAAAAGGCCGCGCGCGCATCGCCTTCAAGCGGACGCACCCCGTCCGGCCCCGAATGAATCGGCAAAAGCTCCATCGCGAAGGGCCCGGCGTCGTCGAAGAGCACCTTGGCGACATAGCCGTAGTTCCAGAGGAAGGGGAGGCTCTTTGCCGCGCCCTCGTTCCACGGCGGGAACCAGAAGTTCCCCGGACAGTAGATAATCGGCACGCCGCCATGCCACTCGACGCCCTGCGGGCAGTGCTCGTGGCAGTTGACCACGAGCGACGCGCCCGCTTCGGCGATGAGGCGGCAGAGGTCGCGGAGTCGCGGCGAGGGGAACGGGAAATGCTCGTGGCCGCCGTGGAAGACCACGATGACGGTGCGCCCTGCGGCGACTTCGGCGGCCACGGCGCGCATGTCGGCCGAGGGGCGCTGCGGCGCCGCGCCGGGAGACGACTCTTCGGCGATACCGAACTCGAATTCGGCAAAGTTCAGGATGGAAAGGGGGCGCCCCCCAGCGTCGATGCGCAGCGGCGCGGCAGCCTCGTCGAGGTTCGCCCCCGCGCCAACAGTCCTGATACCGCGCGCGCGGAGTTCGCCTATGGTCTCAAGGACGACGTCCGGCCCCTGGTCGCCAGTGTGGTTGTTGGCGAGGAGGGCCACGTCGAACAGCCCCCGGATGATGTCGGCGGACTCTGGCGCGGAAATCAGATTCGGCCCCGTCTTCGGGATGGGCGACTCCGTTCGCGTGAGCGGCGTCTCGAACTGGACCATCCGCAGGTCGCAGTCGGAGAGGAACGGGGCAAGCGGCGCAAGGACGTCGGACGCGCGGCCATCGCGGGCCAGAGACGAGCCATGGGCTCCGGAACAGAAATCGCCGGCGAATGCGACGCGCAGCCGGACAGGTGAAACCGGTTCCCTAAATGAAAAGAGGTTCTCCATAGAGTTATCCAGAAACTATCAAATAATCGGCGGCAAGTCAAATTGTTGGCTCTTCAAAGAAAATTGTGGGAAATGCGTAGTCACGAATCTACTCAGGGCGCTACCGCGCCGAACTTTGAAAACTGCCGGAAATGCGCAAGCGCATTCTGCGGCGTGTCTGCCGCCGCACCGAAGCAAGCTTCATGCGCCGCCAGCGCCTTGCAATGTGCCAATGCTAAAGAAAACAAGCAAGAATATTACGAAAACCCCATGCCAACTTGAATGTGTCTGTTGCATACAAGCATCCTTCCAAGAGGAATTCTCCTTCAAGTATGAATCCCATCAATTATTCCATGCCAGAGTAATTGAATCATTATCGTGCATTCTTATGTCCATGAGTCAGGTGACCAGCATCATGCCAAGGATTGTTTCAAATACAGTCATGAAGATGACACGAGATTTAGGCATACGCATTTCAAACAAATCCGCAATTGCTGGAATGACCAAAAATAAAAGCAAAAGGATAAACGCAGATATGCTTTTGAAAGATTTGAAATTTCCCATCGACCCGCAAAATAAACACATTATGACATAAAACATCCCGCCAAATACTGATAAAACGGTTTTTACATATCCGAAACCATGCAGGCATTCAAGAAAACCAATCATTGTGCAAGCATTCAAGATAACAAGTAAAACACTTGCATATATACCACGAAAGAGCAGGAAGTTCCGATGCAAGCCGATAACAAGGAAAAAATTAGCGGCCATAGATGTTTGAAACAAACATGATGTTAAGAATGCGTTTGTCCTGTAATATTTCATTTTTGGGAATCCCGATATCTTTGTCCATCATGGAACCCCTGATTGATCATGGGAATACTTTCACGATCTCCGATTGGTTCACCGCCGGGAATTGCCGACCACAGCCATCCTCCCAATTTTACTCCACTTAGCAAGCCTCGCACATTTGCGTATCCCGCTTGAAATCCCGCAATATAATTACCAAATTCATCTTGAGACCAAAACTTGTCGCGGTAGAGCGCACTCATCGTTTCGCCGTAGTCTGTCGGGATGGCTGGCAGGTCAAGCAGTGCGTCCATCAGCTGGTTCTTGTCGGAAGCCGCCTGGCCGCGCTCCTGGGCCGATGCATCTGCGGAAGGCTGTTCGGCCAGTACGCACACCGCTTCTTCTGGCACAGTTGCTGTCTCCAGAGGTGCCTGCTGAAGTCCCGAAAGTGGTTTTGACAAGGCAGCAGATTGGGGTGGAAAAAAGGGTGGGCTTTCGAGATGGTTTGCTTTCCTTTTTGTATTGGGGATAATAATTCTTGCAGAACACGGATGATTGGCGACGTAATCGTCTATCATCTCAAATATGAAAATTATAGCCGCAAGCAGTGCGATGGCGGCAGTCATGCCAGTCAAGAATCGTTTCCTTTCGTTCCGCGATTCAACAAGACGACGGGCAATGCCAGATATTCCATTGAAAGGGATGAAATAATCTGGAAAGAGGAATGGAATGAAAATGACAATTTGCACTAACCACATAAGGACTGGGTTGAAAGGGGCGTTCCGCATGATCGTTTCCAAATTGATGCAGAGCAATGCCATGGTAAGCACGGCGACAATTGTCATAATGAACAGTATTCTTTTGATTCTACTTGAGAAACCGCGTGACCCGTTTTTTTGGAATCGGACTGCATATCGCATGGATGCCATCACAAGAAGTGTAATTGGCATTTCTATAATATTTGTAGTGAAAATTTCTGCTTTCCCGCATGGCGCAATTTCACTTTTCAATACATAGAAGTAAAACGAATGATATAATGCAATTATACCAGTCGCTCTCATTGCAATTCGGGCGATATTTATCGCGATTACCATAGTTTTTTCGCCTGTTCTTGGGGCTATGTTTTTGTGATTCAAACTCGCTGTTTCTGATCTCTCAGAAGTTTCCATTTCCCATGGTCAACTTGATAGACATGCCCGCAGCGGCAAACGAACGCCCATTTCCTCCATCCGGCAAGGCCAAGCCACGTGCCGAACCTGTAGGTAAAGTCTGGCATTCCATGACACTTTCCCGACTCGCATGTCGGGAACTCGATTTTGGCACTAGCAAGCCAATACAAGGCAAGCCATAAAAGGAAGACCGAGCAGAACAGCATGGCAAGGAAGAATACGCTTTTCCACGCAAATCCAGCAATGAAAATGTCGCTTAACAGATACATGGGGATGGCTGCGATTGCGATGAAACTCCAATTGCAGAGATTCTGGAAGCCTCCGGCGGCATTCGTCCATGCCATCAGCCATCCGGCAAAAAAACGGGCAAAACACCATTGAGTGTAACCATCTTCTAGGTGCTGGCCCCATTTGGCCATGAGCCTCCTTTTGGTGTATGGAGAGGAACATTTCTCATGGATGTCCGCGTGAATTCTCGATTCTTGAATAAGGTGTTTGAACACATGGCCGACCAATTTTATTGCCATTTCCAACATGGTAATCGAGAGGCAAGCCATGAAAGTTAATCGGAGCCATTTGGGTGTCGATTCCGGATACAACTGATAACTCGTCACGCACACAAGCCATATTGCAATAAAAACTGTTGACGGTTCTTTTTTGCCCAAAAGTAAAGACTTCAAAACAGCCGTCAGCGAAACAATGCTGATTGTCAAGGCAGCAAAGAGCAAAAAGATGGACAAAATTTTTAACAAAAGGATCATGGCGTGAAAATCCTCTGGCCAATAAGACCCTTCCTCCATTCAGCGTTGCAAGAGACAATGTTGACTGCTTTGTGCTTTATCTTCCTCATCAGTGGAAATTATACCAAAAAAAGGCGCGTCATGGAGTGTTGATGGCTAAATTAGATAGACGCTTAACGACGAATGAAAACATGTTTGTATCCATCAAGGTTCAATTGGAAAAGCAAATTTGTGATTTGTGAATACTGCGTCTCGGGCGGAATTGAAATCTCTACGGGAGTCGTTTCCCTCGGTGGAAGATGAAGGTTTGCTTTAGGGGAAATGCCTGGTCTTTCCGTTGCGGGGGCCGCTTGAAGCCAGTCAAGCGACAAATCTATTTGACGGAGTTCTTGTTTCCATTTTCCCGAATGCCTGGATATGGACCAATACAGTGCGCCATGTTTGAGGAAAACGTCTCGCGGTGGATACTGTCTGTAATTAGGCTCCACATGTCCCTCGACAATTTGCACCGGGCCTTCGGGGAGATTTAGGAAATAGCCTCTGTAGTGGCGGTGACGGGCACTGGCGTAATAGGGGAACAGTTTTTGAAATGGAGTGGCTTCATTGACTTGGACTGGAACGACATACGCCGTGCGTCCTTCCAGCCAAGGAAGGGTTTCGCACTTGTGGAGGGCTTTTGCCGAGGAGGATTGCTCTGGATGGCGTCCAAATTCTAGGCGGCCGTCCGTCCAGAAGTAAAGGCTGGATGAACTAGGGGGAATAGGGAGACGAACCCCGAAAAATGACAGGATGTGCCTATGCCAGGTCAACATCATTTGATGACGCACTCCCCTGACGGCTGGAAGGGGTTCCCATCCGGCCTCAAGCATTTGTCCCGCGCGAGGGGTTTGTCCACCGGCTGCCAGCGCGAACCAGAGGTAGGCGGCGATTGGGGCAAGCAGAAGTTTTCTGCGGCGGGAGATGCGGAACCCCTCAAGTAACGACACCCACGCCACACTGACAATGTTGACGAGAAGCGCGGAGAAAATAAGCGGGATGACATCCCACTCCGCCGAACAGAATTCCTGAGGTGACCTTTTCCATGATCCAACTACCCATTCAATAGTTTTATATGCAGCCACAAGGAAAACGATGAAAAACGGCAAGGCGATCCGTAAGGTTCTGGCAAGGCGGCGGAAATACCGGCAAGGCGCGTAGAACAGATTGAAACGCAGAATTACATGAATAGGCCCGATGATGGAGAAAAGCAACAGGACAAGGGCGGTGGCGGCATACTCTTTCCCACCTCCCCAATCTGTATCACCTTGGAAAAACAGATTCCAATCGGGACACCGATATTCCTCTGCGGGAACCGCAATCCCGTAAATTGCATACAACACACACAAAATCCCCCAGATTGGTATCATCCAAGGGCCTGTCAGCACGAGAAGACTCATTACAGATGGTGGATGTTGGAAAATCTGCTTGCAAGACATAGCCTTTCCGGGTAATATTGAGTGAGCAAAATTATGGCAAGACCTGCCTATGGTAAAATAATAGTAAGTTTTCCATTGCGATGGTTCTTTGGATTTGAAGTTCTGAAGAGATTATCCCAAGTATAATCAGGCCGGTGTTCTTCAGTAATTGTGGGCAGCAGTTGCGGTCCTCCTTCGCCGTAATAATGATCATCAATAAACTGGCTAGACCGTTTACAGAATACCATATTCCCCAAAGGCAGTCAAACAATCTGCGCAAACATGTATTCACAACATCGGCGACCCGTCATTCAACGGCTTGTCGCAGGGAAGGAGAAAGTCGCGCGCCTTGCCCTATAACAACCGCGATAGCGAGCCAAAATCATGCATTTTTCAGCCATTTTGGCCAAGTATGCGCAATGGACAATGCGGATACTTGGCCAAAATTTGTGAAATTTGATATAATATGGTCTGAAATAATGAAGAGTCTCAAGGAGTGGAGCAATGGTTGGCCGCAAAAAAGAATTGAAAATACTGAAGGATCTGCTCGAATCCGGCGAGTCCGAGTTCGCCGTGCTATACGGGCGTAGGCGCATTGGCAAGACGTATCTCGTGAACGAGGCACTTGGCAAGCACTTCGCATTCCACCATGCGGGTCTGCGCGAAGGTAACGTGCGCAAGCAGCTTGACGCCTTCAGGCTGGCTCTGCGCCAGCAAGGCCATTTCGATTGCCCGAGGCTGAAGGATTGGCTGGAAGCGTTTTTCGAATTGGAGAATTTACTGGCGCGCTCCGAAAAAAGCCGCAAAGTTGTGTTTCTCGACGAGATGCCATGGATGGATACCCCGAAATCGGGGTTCCTCACAGCGCTGGAGTCTTTCTGGAACGGCTGGGCATGCCTGCGGAAGGACATTGTGCTGGTGGCGTGCGGGTCGGCGACCTCCTGGATGGTGAAGAACGTCGTCCGCAACAGCGGTGGGCTATACAATCGGGTACGCACCCGCATCAGGCTTTTGCCATTCACCCTTGGCGAATGTCTCGAATACGCGAACGCCGAGCGGCATCTGGGCTACTCCAGGCGCGATGTCGCGGAATGCTACATGGCACTTGGCGGCGTCGCCTACTATTGGAGCGTCCTCGAAAAGGGCAAAAGCCCGGCACAGAACATCGACGCGCTTTTCTTCGGGGAACAGGAAGGCTTGAAAGGCGAATACGACGAACTCTACCGTTCGATATTCCGCCATCCCGACCCCTATTGGAAAATCGTCGAGGCCCTTGGCGGCCGACGCGACGGACTGGCGCGAGACGAACTGCTGGAACAGCTGGACTGCACAAGCAACGGGACTTTTTCCCGCTGCCTCTCCGACCTCGAGGAGTGCGGGTTCATCCGCCGCTACCATCCGTCCGCCGATGGCAAAAACGGCGGCATTTACCAGCTTGTGGACAATTTCACGCTGTTCTTCCGCAGGTTTGTCCTCGGCCGGGACGAACGCGGCGGCGACTACTGGCAGTCTGTCTTGGCGGAAGGCGCGAAGAACGAATGGCGTGGATTCGCATTCGAGCGGCTGTGTTTGTGCCACATTCCGCAGATCAAGGCGGCGCTGGGCATTTCGGGCGTCCACGTCGAGGCGTATTCCTGGCGCGGGACGGCGCACGGCGGCAAGTCGGCCCAGATCGACCTTCTGCTTGAACGGCGAGACGGAGTCGTGAACGTCTGCGAAATGAAGTTCAGCCAGAAGCCATACGCCATAGACAAGGAGGAGTCAAAGCGTCTTGCCGGAAGGATGGAGACATTCCGAGACAGGTGTGGCCGCGATTGCTCAATCCATCTGACAATGATAACCTCCAACGGCCTCGAACACAATATGTACAGCCATGCCGTCCAGTCCGAAGTCACGCTTGACGACCTCTTCAGGCCGAACTGACAAAACGAAAATGCAATGCCGATGAAATCCTTTGCATTTGTTGCAAGGAATTCCACTTCGGCCGCCCCATGCCTGACCGCGTGGAAAAGTTCTCCGACCTATTCCGCTTTGTGATGGAAAAGGCCGAAGCGGCACCCGTCACGCTTGTGGTCGATGAATTTCAGGAGTTCGACCGCGCATCCCCGGCAGTTTCCCTGCTTCGGCGCGGTAGCGGTATGAGGGAACGGGGAACAGGGAACAGGGAACGGGGAACGGGTCAAAGGTTCGGGAGGCACGCGCTTTGTCGCGTCCGCAGCGCTGCGGCTTATTCAAAATACTCGACATCGGGGTTGAGGAAGCCGAGGGTGTAGATTAGCGGGAGCATCTTCGCCCGAAGGGCGTCGTGGGCTATGCGCAGCGCCTCTGCGGGAGGGACGGGCTTCGTCCCGTCCTCGGCCGCGGCAAGGCGCGGCCCTCCCAGTGTTTTCATCGCGTTGCGGATTTGGTAGTAGCCGACATCCCAAGTCTCGATTTTCCAGTCCATCCACGGCGTGCGCGTGATGTTCGCGTAGAAATCTCGGTAGAGTTTCCACGCCGCACTGAGGACGGCGCGCGCCTCGGGGGAAAGACCGCAACGGGAGGGCCCGGCTTCGTCCGGGCCGCGGCCGCGGCAAAGCGCAGCCCTCCCCGCCAGCCACTTCGCCAAGAAGCGATCCTCGTTCGCCGCCGCGAGCTGCGCGGCGATGTCGCCGTGCCCGCACGGCCACCGGCGCACATCCTCCAGCAAAAACGGGAACATCTGGTTGGCGATCTGCCACACGCGCCCCTGATACTGCACGTTGCGCAGCGACACGGCGTAGTTTGAATCCGCGAACGCCGACCACACGACGCAATCGGTAACAAATTCGGCGGTTAATTCCATACTCGGCGCGTAGAACGCGTCGCGGTCGTTCGTCCACGTCGCCTTCGGACTCTTCTTCACGGCGTGAAGCACCATCGCCCGCTCGAAGTTCTCCGGCGTCACGGAAAACGCGCCAGCGTTCGCGTAGGGCGCGGAGAGGATGAACACGCTGTTCGTGTGCTGGAAA
>JAGCUY010000037.1 GCA_017962605.1 Kiritimatiellia bacterium
GATGTTCTCCATCCAGTTGAAGTAGGTGGTCTCGTAGCGCTTGGGCGAGAACTTGATGGCGCCGGTCTTCACGGACTCGATGGCCTTGACTGCAAGCGGCTTCATGCGGACGAACCACTGGGGCGACAGGCGCGACTCCACCACGGTGTGGCAGCGGTAGCAGTGGCCGACCTGGTTGTCGTAGTCCTCGACATGGTCGAGGAAGCCGCCGGCCTCGAGGTCCTTGACGATCGCCTCGCGGCAGGCGAAGCGGTCCATGCCCTCGTAGGCGGCGCCGGCGAGGGCGTTCATCGTGCCGTCGCCGTTCATGATGTTGATTTCCTCAAGGCCGTGGCGCTTGCCAACCTGGAAGTCGTTGGGGTCGTGTGCCGGGGTGATCTTCACGATTCCGGTGCCGAATTCGCGCTCGACGTAGTCGTCGGCGAGAACCGGGATTTCGCGGCCGGTGAGTGGCAGGATGACCTTCTTGCCGTGAAGGTGGATGTAGCGCTCGTCCTTCGGGTTCACCGCGACGGCGGTGTCGCCGGGGAGGGTCTCCGGGCGCGTCGTGGCGACCATGATGTAGTCCTCGTAGGGCTTGCCCTTCACGCCGGCGGCGCTGCCGACGACCGGGTAGCGGACATACCAGAGGTGGCCGTGGTTGGCCTCGTGCTCGACCTCGTCGTCGGCGAGGGCCGTGCCGCAGCGGGGGCACCAGTTCACGATGTAGTTGCCGCGGTAGATGAGATCCTCGGCATACATCTTGCAGAAGACCTCGGCGACGGCGCGGGAAAGCCCCTCGTCCATGGTGAAGCGTTCGTGCGACCAGTCGCAGGAACAGCCGAGCGAGCGGAGCTGGCGGACGATTGTGCCGCCGTACTGCTTGCGCCATTCCCAAACGCGGTCGATGAATGCCTCGCGCCCGAGGTCCTGGCGGCGCTTGCCCTCCTTGCGGAGGGCCTTCTCCACCACGTTCTGCGTG
This sequence comes from Kiritimatiellia bacterium, assembly GCA_017962605.1. Classification (GTDB taxonomy): domain Bacteria; phylum Verrucomicrobiota; class Kiritimatiellia; order RFP12; family JAAYLN01; genus RGIG5952. Next base: position 962 of record JAGCUY010000037.1, read on the forward strand.
GCGATGCCGGCGTGGTCGGTGCCTGGAACCCAGAGGACATCGCGCCCCTGCATGCGACGCCAGCGCGCGAGCACATCCTGAATGGTGTCATTCAGCGCGTGGCCCATGTGGAGAATGCCCGTGACGTTGGGCGGCGGTATTACCATGCTCCAGGGCTCGCCCTTGCCTGCGGGTTTGAAGAAGCCGTTTTCCTCCCACCATCCATACCACTTTTTCTCAATGGAAGCGGGGTCGTAATGTTTATCCATAGCCATAGCGTAAAACCTCAAATCTAAAGTGCGCCATAATACCACATTCCCGCTTCCTCGGCAAATCCCAGTTTCCAAAACTTGCATTCCGCGGCGGATACTGCTATCCTTTTTGAATGGCAGTTGAAAAGGCAAATGTGCTGATTACCTGCGCCGGGAGGCGCGTAGAACTCGTCCGCGCCTTCAAGGCGGCGCGTGACGCCCTTGGACTTGAAGGGCGCGTCTTTTGCGCCGACTGCGACCCCGCCGCCCCGGCGCTGGCCTTCGCCGACGGGGCCTTCCTCATGCCTTCCCTGCATGACGCCTCATACATCCCGGCGCTTGAAGACTGCGTCCGGCGCAACGACATCTCCCTTGTCATTCCCACGATTGACACCGAACTTGCCCTGCTGGCGTCGGCGCGCGACGACTTCGCCGCGAAGACCGGCGCGCGGATCGTCGTCTCGCCGCCAAGGCTGATTGCCCTTTGCCGCGACAAGGCGGCCACGGCGCGCCTGCTAGCCGACAACTCGATCGCCGTGCCAGAGACCTGGACCTCGCGCGCCAAGATTAGGGAAGCCGCGCCACAGTTCCCGCTTATAGTGAAGCCGGCCGACGGCAGTTCGTCCAAGGATGTATTCATGGCCCGCGACTGGCGCGAGCTTAACTTCTTCATGGGGTATGTGCTGAAGCCGGTCGTCCAGCGGTGCCTCGAAGGCGTCGAATATACCATCGACATCTTCTTCGACTTTGATTCGCGCCCAGTCATCGCGGTTCCGCGCAGGAGAATCGCCGTCCGCGGAGGCGAAATCCTACGCGGCCGCGTGGAGATGCCGCCGCAGGTGCTGGAGGCCGTGCAGCCGCTGTCGGCGCTGCTGTCCGGCCTTGGCGCGATTGGAGTCATAACCGCCCAGGGCTTCCTGTGCTTCGACGGCGTATTCCGCTTCACCGAAATCAATCCGCGCTTCGGCGGCGGTGCGCCGATGTCAATCGCCGCAGGCGCGGACTTCCCCAAGTGGCTGCTTATGCTCGCAACCGGCACCGCGCTTCCGGCGGCGCCCGCCATTCGTGCGGGCGCGGCCTTCTCGCGCTTTGACCAGATGGTCGAGGTCTCGCCGCCGAAGGGAAGGGGAGAGCCCACCCATGGCTGACAAGCTCGTCAACGACGAGGTCGCCACGCGCGACTTCAAGTTCTACATCTTCGACTGGGATGACAACATCCTCAGGATGCCGACCAGCATCTACCTCGACAAACTACAGCCCGACGGCACCTGGGCGCCGCACAAGGTCTCGACCTCGACTTACAGCGTAGTGCGCCAGGACACGGCCCACTACCGCCTCGCCGGCAACAGCCGGGACGAGGCATTCCGCGAGTTCCAGGACAGTAGGTCGCCCGACGTCAACACCTTCATTCGCGACACCCGCGAGGCGATCCGCCGTGTCGTTTCGGGCGAGGAGCAACCCTGTCCCTCTTATTCCACCTTCAGGAAGACGCTTGTCGAAGGCCGTCTTTTCGCCATCGTCACCGCGCGCGGCCACTCTGCCGAAACGCTGCGCCACGGGGTGGAGCTGTTCATCGAAGAGGCGCTGACCGACGCCGAACGCGCAACCATGATGGCAAACCTTCGCGGCTACCGCCGCTGCTACGACGGCGTAAAGGAGTTCGGCACCGACGCCGAGGAGCTTGACTACTACCTTTCCCTCAACCGCTACCACGCCGTTACCTCGCCGGACTTCAACGCCTGGCTGGAGCGGAAGTTCAGCAAGAAAGTGCATCCAGAGGAGCGGAAGCAGTTCGCCATCGGAGACTTCGTGGAACACGTCATCCGCATCGTGGGCCACTCAATCGCCACCGGCGGCGGGGGCTGGAAGCCAATCAGCGTGGGCTTCTCGGACGACGACCCTGGCAACATCGCCCTTGTTCAGAAATACATCTCGGACGCGCTGTCCAAGCGCTTCCCAGATGTGACCTTCTGCGTTTACGACACCTCGGACGCCTCATTGGAGCGCGGCCGCAAGGTGACCGTCTCCGGCCAGATGGCGCTGGGATTGGAAGTCTAGAGGCGGAACTTCGCCGAGAGGACGTTGTAGGTGTAGGGGAAGCCGTGGCGGCCGATCGTGTCGCACCCCAAGCTCTCCGGAGTTATGCCCATGAACGGTGCGCCCTTCATCCCTTCGATGTCCACGGTGCCATCCATTCCAAGCCTCACGATTGCGTGGACAGGTTCCGCGTTGATGATGGTGTGGTTGGAGACATGGCATTTTGCCATGAGTTCCGGAGGGTAGGCGTGGTGCTCGTCGTTGAGCCAGTCGGATGATGCGGAGTTCACCTCCATGAAGGCCATGCCGTCACGCACGGTGAGGGTGTCTCGATGGGTATGGCCGAAGAAGAACATCACCGGCTTCCCGGCGCGAGCCTTGTTAACGGCTATGATTGTCTCGTTGCCGTTTGAGACGCCGCCGGCTGTCGGCGGACGCAGCATGGAGGCATGCGTGAAGACGCATACGGGCCCTTGCGCCGTAGCCACGGCGTTCAGCAGGAAGTCTATCTGCTCGGGCGGGAGCGTCACTTCGTCCTGGTGGCACTTTGCCCAGGCCGATTCGTCGGCATAGTGCTTGAGGTTGCCGTCTGGGCCGTGGTGGTAGTTGTTGTCGAGGGCAACGAATCTGAAGCCGCGCACATCGAAGGAGTAGTAATTGCGCGGCATTCCCATTGCCGAGACGACCTCTTCAAGGGTGTCGGAACACTCGAACTCGTGGTTACCCAGCACGTGGTAGGCGGGGAGCGGCGCGGCCGCATATTTCGCCAGCATGTCCCTGGCCGCGACGACGTCATGGCAGAAGTCGCCGCAGTGGATGATGAACTCCGCGCGCTCGCGAATGGCGCGCTCGAAAATGGCGTCCAGGCGCTTCTCGCACCAGGTCCAGTCGCCCTCGCGCCAGTGGAGGTCTGCGAAAAGGCTGAATGTAATCGTATCTTCCATGCATTCCATTCTACCACTTTCGCCAACCATTGCAGAAGCGGGCAAAATCCCTTGTCCTATCGGTCATCCATCAGTTGTCCGATATGCCATTGTCTGTCGCCGCAGTCAATGGTAGAATCTTTTGTGGATGTTGCGGAAGGTCTCCGCACATAATTAATGGAATAAACACCCTAAACAAGAGGACACACCATGAAAGCACCAAGATTCATCTCGGCTGTAGCGGGCATAGCGCTCGCAATCGCCAGCGTCGCGCCGCTCACGGCCAACGCCGGCATCAAATACTGGGACAATCCAGCATACAAGGCGTTCGACGTGGGCGACTATGTCCCCGGTGCGGTCTGGAATCTCGATGGCATCTGTAACAATGGCGCAGATCAGCCGCACTCCACGACAATTACTACGTGGAAGAACCTCGGCTCATCAGGTGCGGACAATGACGTTTGGATTCGATACCAGAAATCGAGCGGCGGTTGGGCCAATAGCAGCGCGCCAGCGAGCCTTGATCCAGTTGATGGGGTCAAACTCGGTTCTTGGACGGAAAATGGCTTTAAGTTTACGGGCGACAGCGAATGGCGCGCGTCGGGAAGCGGCTCTGTCGCGAGAATCGACACGGGAACCAACTATACGATACAGGTTCTTGTCAACGCCACGGCTTCAGGTCAGACGAAAGCCGTCCCTTACCTCATGTCGGTGCAGAAGGATCACTTTGCGTTCTACATTGACAAGGCAAAATCCCGGTTCTATTGGAAGACTCAGGATGCTACAACCTCCAATCATCCGTTCATTTCCGGCAATGATCTCGGCTATGCGACGGCCATCCTGAATTGGACGGACAAGACGGCGACGTTCTTCAGCGGCACTACCATTCCAACTTCAGGCGATGGGTTTCGCCAATTCGCTTCCGTGAGCGGAAAAACCGACAACGGCTACTGCATCTGCGGCTATACGGGTAATGATGGACAGTTTGTCGGCACCATCAACTTCTACCGCTACTATAAGCGCGTCCTTTCAAATGAGGAACTCGCCTGGAACCGCGTTGTTGACGAGGCACGCTATTTCAATCGCACCGCTCCGTTGCCCATCACGAATGTGGTAGTTGCAACATCTGTCGTGGGGGCGACAGGCGCGGAACCAGCCGGCAACTATGCCGTTGATGGACGCCACACTTTTATCGCGCCGGCGATTGTTAATGTCGGAGGCATCGACTATGTCTGCACGGGCTACACGGTCGAGACGCGCAACGGAGACGACTGGTCCGCACCCATCTTCCACAAGGGGGCGCTCTACCAGCCCTGCGCCTTCCTCGCGACGGACGCGGACTGCGTCCGCCTCACGTGGCAGTGGGCCAAGGCGGCTGGACTTGCCAATCTTGGCTACACGGTGCATGACTATGTTTGGGATGGACTTGAAGTCTTTTACGACGGCATCTGCAACGTCGGCACGAACCTGCCGCACTCCTACACGACCGTCAATTGGGCGAACCTCGGCTCCAAAGGCGGCGTCAACGACCTGTTCGTCCAGCGGCTCAACGCGGCGGGGACGGCCTGGGAAACCGCCGCGAACCTCGATCCCGTCGGGAACCGCGATCCCGGCTACTGGACGGAGAAGGGGTTCCGGATCGACGCCGAAGGCCGCTTCCGCTGCAATTCGCCGGGCGGCTTCGCCGTCGGCACGAACTATTCGCTCCAGATGCTGGTCGACGCCAAGGCGTCGAACCAGCCGAACAACAACTATGCCTATCTCCTCGGCGCGAACAATAACAAATTCTCGCTCCGGCTTCGCAAGTCGGAAGGCAAGCTCTTGTGGAAGTATGAAACCGGCAGCAACGACTATCCATATATGTCGGGCGACAAGTTTGGCTACCTGACGGCGATCATGAGGGACGCCAACAAGCAGACATTGTTCAGCGGGACGACGGAGCCGACGTCCGGCAATGGCTACAGACAGGACACCGCTTGCGCCTATTCGGAAAACGGCTTCGCCCTTGGCGGCTACAGCCAGCAGGGTGTGGACAATCTTTTCGTCGGAACGCTCAAGAACTTCCGCCAATACAGCCGTGCGCTCACTGCTGCGGAGTTGGCGCAGAACCGCAAGGTTGACGACTGGCGCTATTTTGGCATCCCGGACACTCCGAATGTCGTAGTGCAATCGACCATTCCGTATCTGCGCGGCGACGAACCTGACGGATCGTACGCCGTCGATGGCAGCCATGTATTCACAGCGCCCGCGAGCGTGACCGTCAAGGGCATTGCCTATGCTTGTGATGGCTACATTGTCGAAACACGAGAAGGCTCCACATGGGTCGGGGCTACGTCGTATGTTGGCAACTCTTATACCTACACCGTCGGCGAATCGCCCGCGCTCGTCCGTCTCACGTGGAAGTGGAAAGCGACGCATGGTATTCGCACTGCCGCCGACTACTCTTTCGCCGACTACTCGCAGGCGGGACTGCTGTGGAACTACGACGGCATCTACAATGCTGGCATTGGGACGCACGACTCCTCCGCCACGACGTGGAAGAACCTCGGCTCGGGCGGCTCGGCCTATGACCTCTCGTGGAATGGAGAAACGACGACCGGTGAGTGGGCAGAGGACGGCTACATCTTCCGAGGCGGTCCGCGTTTTAGGGGCGGCGGCAAGGTCGGCCCGCTGAAGAACTACACGCTCCAGACGCTCGTCGATGCTGACATTTCCAGCCAGACGAACTCGTCGTCCAAGTTCTCGTATATCATGAATGCCTATGACAACTATTTCAACATGTCGTTCGTGTCGCCGTCGTATGATGGGTCGGCTGCGAGTGCGATCTGCTGGAAGACGGAGAACGGCACGACGTTCATGTATTTCCACGCGAAGGACAATCATTACGACTATGCGACCGCAATGATGGACTACGACAATAAGAAGGCGATGATGTTCCCCGACACGACGATTCCGACGGAATATGTCGAGTATGGACCTTACGGGAAGCAGAGGCTTTTCCACCAGTACGGTTCGGTCACTTCCAAAGAGACAACCGGCTACGGCCTCGGCAACCGCAACAACAACGGCACCGAAGGTCTTGTCGGCACACTGAAGAACTTCCGCTACTACGACCGCGTGCTGACGGAAGAGGAGATTGTGCGCAACCGCAATGTCGATGCCGTGCGCTACTTCGGCGCACTGGGCGTGACGAACGTCGTAGTCGAAGTCGCGGATGGCGATACCTTCAACTGCAATCCGGCTCCAGGCGCCTACTTCGTCGAAGGTTCCTACACCTTCACGGCTTCGCCTTCAGAAATTGATGGCTCCCTGCCGAACAAGGTGCGAGTCGAGACTCTCGCGGCCGATGGATCGGTATCTGGCATTGAGGATGTTGAAGGGACCTCCTACACCTATGTCGTTGGCACCTCGCCCGCAAAAGTCCGAATCCAGTTCCGTAAGAAGAATCCTTTCACGATAATTGTCAAATAGAGCTTAAACCATGAATATTGCACATAGGGCCTCGATAATCCTTTGCGCGGTATTATGCGAAGCCTGTTGCGCGGCGGTTGCCGCCGCGCAACAGGCTTCACCGGTCTTTGGCGGAGGGCTGGCCCTGCCGGGCGTCACCTTCCTCCCCCACGCCTTCGACACTTTGTGGCACGGCTACGGCCCCGTAACGGTGCAGGATGGCGGGGATGCCCAGACGAACGATTCCTCCGTGGCGAAGGTCCATTTCCGCATGGCCCTTGGCGCCGGCGACCCGCCTCCGGCCTTTGACGGCACTGCTACATTCTCCGAGTCCGCCGGATCAATCCGCGCCGAATGGCGACTTGCCGCCACAGCCGACGCCGAACTCAATGAGACGTTCATCAGCGGGGGTGTCCCGTTTTTCCGCTTTGGCGGCGGCAAGGCCCTCCTAGATGGACGCGACTTCCCTCTTCCCGCCGAGGTGACGAAAGAGAAGCACCTCTTTCGCGGCACTGTCACGAATCTCGCCCTAATCGACCGCGATGGCGTTGAACGCCTTCGCGTCGCCCTCGATGCCCCGACCCGCATCCTCCTGCAGGACGACCGCCACTGGAAGACCGACGACCTCTCCATCCGCTTTTACCTCGCCTTCGGCTCCGTGAAAGCCGGCGCCGAATACACTTTCGGCGCCACCTTCACCACCCCAGCCGACGGCTCTCTCTCAATCACTCCCCCGCAGACCGTCCGCCTCGTCTCCGGCCCCGAATGGACCACGCTCAAATACGACCCGTGGATAGAACCCGGATCGGCCCTCGACTTCACCGGTGTCATTCCGCACCATAGTCCAGCGGGGAAGTTCGGCCGCGTCGTCACCGTAGGCGACCACTTCGAGTTTGAGGGGCTTCCTGGCGTTCCGCAACGCTTCTACGGCGTCAACTTCTGCGGCACCGCCAACCTCCCGGAATCACGCGAAGAGGCCGACCGCTTCACCGCCAACCTCGTGCGCATCGGCTACAACGCGGTGCGCATACACCACCACGAGAAATGGCTTGTCTCGAAGGACGGCAAACTGCCTGAAAGCGCGGTGTCTTTCTCCGACACCGCCCTCGACCCGGCGCAGATGGAAAAGCTTGACCACCTCATTGCCTCCTGCGTTGAGCATGGCCTTTACATCACCACCGACCTCTATGTCTCGCGCGCCCATGTCGTTCCCTGGCGCGCGCTCGGCATCGACCGCGATGGCGCGGTCAAGCCGGATGCCTACAAGCTACTCGTCGCCTTCCACGAACCGGCCTTCTCCAATCTCTGCGCATGGGCGAAGACCTTCCTCGGCCATGTCAACCCCTACACGGGGCGCAGCCTCGCCCAGGAACCGGCCCTCTGCGCACTCGCCCTTGTGAATGAAGGCAACCTCGGCAACTATGGCATGGCGGCACTCCGCGACACCCCCGGCGTCGCCGAAGCCTGGGGCAAGCCCTTCCCCAACGACCTCAACGACCCCGCCTTCGCCTCCTTCCTCGCAGAGCGCGAGACCATCCTCTTCGAGAGACTGAAGGCTTTCGTGCGAGACGAGTGCGGCTGCGCGGCGCCTCTTTCGTCAATCAGCGCCTGGTACAACCCCATTCAATACCAGTTGACGCGGACGCACTTCGACTATGTGGACAACCACTTCTACGTCGATCACCCGCAGTTTCTCGGGGTTCCGTGGCGTCTGCCCTCGCGCTGCCCCAACGTGAATCCGTTCCTAAGCACCGCCAAGGGCGCGCAGAAGGCGGAGTGGTATCGCCTCATGGACAAGCCCTTCTGCGTCACCGAGTTCAACTACAGCGGGCCGGGACGCTTCCGTGGCGTGGGCGGTGTAGCCCTTGGCACACTCGCCGCCCTTCAGGACTGGAGCGGGCTCTGGCGCTTCGCCTGGAGCCATTCCCATGACGGCATCGTGAAGCCTGGCAGACAGCTGGGCTACTTTGACGTTGCCGGTGACCCGCTCGCCCTCGCGGCAGAGCGCGCGGGGCTGTGCCTATTCCTGCGCCGCGACCTTGAGCCACATGCGGAGGAGCGCCCCATCGTGCTTGACGAGGCGACCCTCATCAACCCCGTGAAGGGTGCTTCCGCCTTATCCCAGATCC
>JAGCUY010000038.1 GCA_017962605.1 Kiritimatiellia bacterium
GATGCAAACTCGTCATCGGCTCCAGGCTCAAAGGCCCAGGCATGCACTGGCGCTTCAACAACGGCATCCTCATCGCCGCTCTCCGCGCCGCCTTGAGGTCGCATCTGCTAATCTGCGCCTGACAAATTTTGGTTGCACCCCACGGCTACCTCGCCTACGAGTTCCTCGGTGCGCACAACCGCCCCGGGCAATACGGCGGCTCATTTGAGAACCGCACGCGATTCTTCCGCGAATGCGTGGAGGCGGTGCGCAAGGCGGCGCCGGGACTTGAGATTGGCGTGCGCTTTTCCATCTTCGACATGATCCCATTCGAGAAAGGTCCTGACGGCATTGGCCGCCCAATGGAGATCAAAGGCGCCGCCGGTCCTGGCAACTACCCGCAGGCCTTTGGCGGCGACGGCACGGGTCTTGCGCCCGACCCCGAACTGCGCGAGCCTCTTGCCTTTCTGCGCCTCTGCAGGGAACTGGGCATTGAGATAGTCTGCACGACCATCGCCAGCCCCTACTACGCGCCGCACGCGCAGCGTCCCGCCTACTTCCCCGTTTCCGATGGCTACCTCGCCCCCGAAGACCCGATGGTTGGCGTTGATCGGCAGATACGCGTGGTGGCGCAGGCAAAGGCGGCAATGCCAGACGTCGCCTTTGTCTCGGCGGGCCTCACGGCGTTGCAGGAGTATCTGCCGCATGTGGCGCAGAGACTGGTCCGCGAAGGGCTGACCGACTTCGCCGGCTACGGGCGCATGGTGTTGTCTTATCCCGACCTTCCCGCAGATGCGCTCAAAGGCGGGCCGCTGGAGAAGTGCCGCATCTGCCGCACCTTCGGCGACTGCACCACGGCCCCGCGCAACGGCATCGTTTCGGGCTGCTACCCGTTAGACGGACACTATCGCTCCAGTGCCGATGCGCCACGGGTCCGCGCCTGCCGCTCGCCGGTTTTTCTCGGCTAGCCGAATGAGAATAAAAAATGGTGGAGGTGGGGGGATTCGAACCCCCGTCCGAAACAGTTTCAACCTGGCATCTACGCGCGTGTCCCGTGTTTTGATCTCGATGGAGGAGGCGTCCGCGGGCAGGCAAGACCGCCATCATGCGACCGGTTTTTCCGGGCTCGCGGCGTTCGGTCGTCGGACTCCGCGGCGAGTCCTGCTATTGCGCATACCCACTCAGCAGGCGTCGGTGGTTAAGCGAGGGTGCCTAAACTCAATTAGGCAGCCATGGCGAAATCATTGTTCGCATTTAGGTGTTTGCCGGTTTTTTAACGAGGCCAACCGACATCCTCGGCGCGCAACCAAGTCCCGACATGCCCCGTCGAAACCAAGTCACCCCCATGTAAAATGAGGTAAATATTATAGCAGAGACCACAATAATATTGCAAGTTTTTTCACGCGCGCCTTGCGATGCTGACGCGAAGCCCTCACCGCCGGGGGGAAGAAGATACTGGAAGACCGCCACAACTTCGCATTCTTCCGCGACGGCCTCCGCCAGTGCTACGAATACATCCTCACGAAGTAGGCGGCATTGTCGCCAAAAACATAAGCGGCGGCCCGGATGGTTCTTTCAGACGTTTGGATGCTTTTTTGTGGTTGTGACCCAATTCGCCAAAGTCAAGCCGTTAATCCGGCTGAAGTGGCTCTGGTTGTTCGTGACCAGTGTGTAGCCCCCGGCCTTCGCCGACGCCGCAATCATCATGTCCATTTCGCCGATTGGCAACCCCTGGCTTTCAAGAGCGACGCGGATGTCCGCGTATTCGGAAGCCGCTTCAGGTGTCCATGACACCACTTCGAAAATCTCGCAGAAAAGCTTCACAAGCGATTCGAGTTTCCGGGAGTTCTTTTTCCGCGCCCCGAAAAGCGCCTCCGCGACCGTTATGACTGAAATAGAGATGTTACCTTCGTTTGCCAACGCAGCCTTGCGCACTTCGGGGTGTCGCCCCGATACGAGGTAGCTGAGCGTGTCTGTGTCCAGCATGAAAGGACGGCGCTTCATGGGAACAAGTTCCTTGCCTTTGGCGCAGAATTGCAGGGGCGGACGTCAAGAAAGTCCTGCTCGTCAGCGCCGATTTCGTCGCAGCGGGAAAAGAGTTCTTCGAGTGAGCAATCGTGGCGCAGGGGTTGCAGAAGCAGCCCATCACCGCACCGGCTGACGAGAACCTCGTCAGTGTCAAACCTGTATTTTTTCGGGATTCGCACAGCCTGCGACCCACCATTCTTGAAAACGCCTGTGACCATTCCGTCCATTTCCAACCTCCGCTTTCCAATTAAAAATGTTTATTAATTGTATATACTTTCATTTGAACCGTCAAGGCGGAAATGGAGGTTTGGTGCTGAAACAGAAGCGGCGGCCAGATGGGCCGCCGCTTGCGTCGATAATGTCGAAATGCGCCGCTACCTCACGACAATCGTGAAGGCGTTGGGGGCGCGGCCGAGGAACTGCGAGGGGGCGAGGACGCCCTTGGAGACGCGCAGCGCGTCGAACTCCATCTGGATGTTCGGCTGGTCGTAGGTGCCCTCGCCAATCATCAGCCGGTGGCCGGCGACGCGCTTCCTGAAGCGGGGGAACGTATGCTTCTCCTTTGTCCCGCCGGTCTTCAGCTGCACCGGCACCGGCGAATGGTCGTAGAAGAACTGCACGAAGGAGTTCGTCGCGACAGCCGGATCCGGCTCGAAGGTGAGGGCGTAGTGGTGCCACCTGCCATCGACCGCGAGGCCGGACGGGACATCCCATCCGCCGTAGGTTCCGCTGCTGGCCATCTGAAGGGTATTCGAGGCATTGTTCTGCCGGTAGAAGTACCAGTCGTAGTTCGTGTTGTCAATCTGCGAGAGACGCAGGATCGGGGCGTGCTGGGTAAGCGTCTTTGAATCGGCGGCGACGGCGCCGCTCGCCTCTACGATGTCGTCGAACTTCGCCAAGAACTCGACCGTGTAGGCGTCCGCCTCGAAGAACGGGACATTGGTGACGACGACGCGGCTCGTGTCCAGGCGGGCGGACCACTCGTTCGCCGCCCGTTCCGTGCCGTTGGTGCCGTCGAGGAGGAGCGTCCCGCGCGACTCCTTGACGAAGGTCGGCACGTTGCCGTCGGTGCGCGCCTCGCCGACGCCGGTCACGTTGAGGGCCGCGTTTGACGTGCAGGTGAAATCGTAGTTCTGCTCGAAGAGGGCGAGCAGCGAGGTGTCGCCCGCGCCGACGGGATGCGTGGTGAGGAACTCATCAGGCGTCAGTGCGCGGCGCGTCACGCGAATGTCGTCCACCCACCCATCAAACCATTGGCTGCTGTCGCCGGAACTATTTACGCTTGCGCCGAAGAAGATGGAATAACCGGTAGCGACGGCGGGCAATGTACCGCTTTGCGTCTTGTCGAGCATATAGTCGAAGTAGAAGTTCATGGCCTGCGCCGCGCCATCAACGACGACCGCCACATGATGCCACTTGCCGTCGTCCGCGTTCGAGTACTGCGATCCGAGGTACTGGTTCGCATTGCCCGTTCTGGGCACGTAAAGCAGATTCGAACCGGTTGCATTGAAAATCACATTGAAATACGGCGTCGCGCTGAACTTCATCAAGACCTGGCGGTCGCTGGTTGTGCCACGCACCATGCTTCGCGTCTTGTAGAACATCTCGACGGTGTAGCTCGCATTCGCCCCATCGCTGCCGTAGAGCTTCCCTGAGATGTATTGCATCTGGACATAATTCGCCTTGCGGACGTCATTCGTCTCCTGGTAAAACGAGGCGGCATCCTCAACCCAAGTATCCGTTTCGGACTTGGAAGCCATAACGGCACCAGCTTTCGTCTCCTTGTCGAAGCGCGAAGCATCCGCGCCGCTAACGGTCTTGTATTCGACTTTCTGGGCGCCCGGTGCGCGCATGTCGGAGAGGTTTATGTTGTTTGCCAGAACGCCGAACTCGCCTGGATCGAACGAGACGCGGACGAGTTCGTCCGGGTCCATGTCGAGCGGCTGCATCCGCAGGAACTGGTCGGGCGTCAGCGCAGCGCTGGAGACGCGTACCTCGTCGATGAGGCCGGGGAAGCGGCGGTAGCCATAGCCGCTGTTGACGTAGTCGTCGTAGCCGCCGATGTAAATGGAGTTGTTGCTGCCGTATGAAATGTTGCCGGTCTTGTCGAGGGTGTAGGTCTTGTCGAGGGTGTGATCGACGTAAAGCCGGACTTTCTCCCCGTCGTAGGTGTAGGCGACATGGTGCCACGCGCCATCGTTGACCTTGGCGGACGTCGCGCTGCCCTGATAGCGCACCGTCGCGCCGTTCACGGTGTTGATGCGGAAGGCAAGACCGCCTAAACCGGCACTTTCAGTGTCCAGATAGAGTGCCCATCTCTCGCTCGTGAAGCCAGTCCCATTTACGCTGGCGACGATGGGTCCGAAATTTTGGGCGACATCCAAACCACCCGTGGTGCAGATGTAGGCCTCGACGGTGAAGGCCGACGTGCAGCCGGAAAGGAGCGACGCGGTGTTGGTAACAATGAGGCAGCCGCCATAGTAGGCAAGGGTGCCGGAGCCGCTGCCTTTGGCGGTGGTGAACTTCATCGCGGCGCGATTGGTGCGCGTCGTGCCCGTGACGGGGTCGTAAACGGCGAGGCCGGCGAACGGCCGAGCGAATTTGGGCATGTATTCGCCGTTGGCGGTGGAGCGGGTTTTATCTGCGAGCGCGTAAGCGGTGGCGTCGGCGCCGGAGACGGAGCCGCCGATGCTGACGCCTGCGGCGGTCGTGCCGGGGTCGCACTCGTCGAAGTGCCACCAGGCGATGGTGTCGGCGGCGGCGGGGAACGCGAGCACGCCAGCGGCGATAATTGAAAGAATTGACTTTGTTGTCTTCATGGTCGTTTCTCCTTGGAATGTTTTTCGGCTGCCGGCTGCCGAATGCAATCGGCGGCCGAGTTGATGCCAACTATGATACCACACTCACATTAGAATAGCCATGCGCGATGCGCAAAAACTTTCGTGCGAGTTACGCAGGAGCGACGGCGTTGCGCCAGTCGCGCAGGGAGAGGCCGGTGGCCTTCTTGAAGGCGCGGCGGAGGGAGGAGGCGTCCTCGTAGCCGCACTCGGCCGCGATGGACTCGATGGGCTGCTCGCGGATGAGCAGCAGGGTCTTGGCGTGTTCGACGCGGGCGGCAGCAATCTCCTCGCCGATTGAGCGCCCCGTGGCCTCGCGGAAGCGGTATTCGGCACCGCGCCGGCTGCCGCCGATCTCGCGGCATATTTCCGCCGGAGTTAGTCCGACGCCAGATGTTTCGCGGATGCGCGCGACGGCCCGCCGCACCGCGCCGTCTCGCCGCTTGAACTTGATTGTCGAATTGCGCCGGACAATGTGGGCGGCGCCGAACTTCACGATGCGGGGCGCGCAGTTGCCTGACATCGCCTCGTCAAGCAATTGCGCGGCGAGGTAGCCCGACTGCTCGAAGTCCGGCATGACGCTGGTGAGGGTCGGGGTGGCGTGGCGGCAGATGAGGGTGTCGTTGTCGATGCCGATGACGGCGATCTCGTCGGGAACCTCTATCTGCTCCATGGCGCAGGCCTGGAGGACGAGGTCGGCGGAAATGTCATTGGCGGCGAGGAGTCCACAGGGCGTGGGGAGGGCGCGAAGCCAAGGGCGAATAGATGCGAAGAACGCGGCGATGGAGTCGGGGCCGCCAGGCTCAAAAGAGGCGAAAGTCCCGCCGGCCTTGGCGGCTTCGGCGGCCATGACCTTTCGACGGCGGTCGGACCAATCGCGGGGGATAATGTTTCCAACGAAGGCGAAATTGCGGAAACCGAGGGAGATCAGTTCGTGGGCGGCGAGGGCGGCGGTTCCGGAGGAGTCGTGGACGACGGCCATGCTGGGGCGGCGGAAACGCTTTGGGTTTGCGTCACAATAGACGACAGGGGTGTCGCGGAAATCCGAGGCCCTGAAGCCGGGGGTGTCCATGACGGAGCGCTCCACGATGCAGCCGTCGGGGCGCCAGAAAGCTATGGCTTTGGCGACGGGGAGGGCGGTGAGGCCGTGTTCAATCACCTGGACGCGCCATCCCGCAGAGGCGGCATAGCGGTAGATGCCGGCAAGGCGCGTCCGCCAGAAACGCCATGGATATTGGAAATAGACGATGTTCACTGATTCCCATTTTACACCATGGGGAAAGCTACCGCAAGGAGGGGCGGGGAAAGGGGCTAGGGGCTAGGGACTAGGGGCTAGGGGAGAAGGAGCGCGACATTCGACAACCGACAGCCGACGACCAAGACGACTAGCGACAAACGACAAACGCGACTTGAGAGACATCCCGGCTCCCGAATCCCGCTACCGGATGTCTTCCCGCGTGTCGCTTGTCGCATGTCGCTTGTCATAATGAATCACGGCTACCGGCGCGCGACATTATTATTGATCCAACGATTGGGCATTAGGCTTGACGGAAGCGGCGCAATTTGGGAGAATTGTCATCAGGAAATCCAAACCAAGCCGCAAAAGCAAGGAGACCGCTATGACCATCAAGCAAATATCGCTGTTCCTGGAGAACAAGCCCGGACATCTCGCCACGATATGCCGGACGCTCGCCGACGCCAAGATCAACATCGTCACCCTCTCGCTTGCCGACACACAGCAGTTCGGCATCGTGCGGCTGATCGTGGATGACTGCGACAAGGCCTGCGCCGCCCTCAAGGCCGCCGGGATGGTCGTCAACGTCCGCGACGTCCTCGCCGTTGGCGTCCGCGACGAACCTGGCGGCATGACCAATCTCCTCGCCATCATCGAGAAGGCCGGCGTGAACATCGAATACATGTATGCCTTTGCGGCGCATGTCGGCAAGGAGGCTATCCTGGTCTTCCGATTTGACGACGCCGAAAAGGCCGACGCCGCACTCAAGGCCGCCGGCGTGCCCGTCCTCGCGCCAGCCGACGTGCTGAATCTGCACTAGCGGCCGCCATCCGGCGTCCACGGCGACAGGGGCACCACGCGGTGCTCCGTGCATGACACGCCCTCCATCGAGGGCGGAATTCCCTTTTCCCGCCAGCGGCGCAGCGCCTCAAGCGGCCTGCGAATCTCCTGAATCCCCTTGCCGCCGAAGTGCTCGCGCCCAGGCAGGAGAAATAGCTGGCAGAAACCCAGCGCCGCCTCAGGGCCGCCCAAGCGCGTGGCAAGACGGCTGTAGTAGTCAAGAGTGGCGCCGCAGGGAACGCATGAGTCCTGCGTTCCGGCATAGACGACCATCTTCCCTCCCCTGTCGCGGAAGGCGTCGAGATTCTCATCCTCGGCATCCAGCTCAGGCGCAAGGGCTGCGAAATAGCGGTCGTAGTCCGGGCCGAAGTCCAGGGCGGCGTAGTCCACATCCGGCCCGAAGGCCCAGTTGAAGAGGTAGAGGTTTGAGCGGGCGAGGTCGAAGCGCGCGGCCGGCGGGATGCCGTCGAAGATTTTTGCGCCTGTGACTGCGTGGCGAGGGCCTCTGAACAGTTCCTCCAGCGCGGCCAGATGTTCGCAGCCAAGCGACGAATCGCGGCGCGCCGCGATGGCGATTGCATCGGCGATGGTCGTATCGTCCCAGCGCGGCGCGGACACGAAGCGGCCGACAGCGCCGGGGAATTTCTCACGCGGCGCGAAGGCATCCAAGGAGGCGGCGCGGATCACAGCCAACTGCTCCTTGGAGAAAAGCGGCGAACCATCCTGGCGGAGCGTCCGCTGCCAGTTCCAGAGGAAGTAGGCGTGGAGACGTGTCCGGCAGTGCGCTGGGACGCCGGCGAGGATGCCGTCGTAGTCCTCGGGATAGCGCTGCGCCTCGGAGAATGCCTGCTGGCCGCCGGTGGATGCGCCGACGAAATAGGAGAACTCCGGAGAGCGCCCGTATTTGGCCGAGACGCACTCCTTGGCGGCCAACGTCATCACATGGGTGGCGCGGTGGCCGAAGTCGCGGAGGACGTCCTGGTTCCGCCATCCGGCGAGGCGGGTGTCAGGTGCGGTGCCGAGGTCGGTCATCGCCGCGGCGTAGCCCTGGCGGGCGTACGGAAGCAGGGCGTCGTCGCGGAGGACGCCTCCCGCGCCGCCGCTCCCTACGCCGACGAAGCGCCCGTTCCATGCGGACGGCAACATGAGAAGGACGCCGACGCCGGACTGCGGCGAGGTTTCGACGCGGAATGAAATTCTCTCAATTGCGTCCATTGCCAAGTGAGGAAATCGCCCTGAATACCGAAGTGAGCTGCGCGTCGGCGTCCTTGCCGCGCAGGCGTGCGAAGTGGCCGCCGGCGCCGGGACGCGCCATGCCGCGAATGTCGTAGGGGCGGATTACGCCGCCTGCGGTCTCGACGCGCGTGACGCCGCGACGCGCGGCGACTATGCGAAGTTCGGCGATCCGCAGCATCCGCTGCGCCTCCAGCGGCGGCTTGCCGAAGCGCTCCTCCAGCTCCACGCCGAGGTCGCGGATTTCGCTTACGTTGGTCGCCTCGGCGATACGCCGGTAGATGCCCATGCGCAGAGGCTCGTCGTCGATGTAGGCGGCTGGGATGCAGGCCCTGGCCCGCTGCTCGCCTGAGTCGGCTTCGTCCCCTTCCCCGCCGGCGCCGGCATCGGCCACGTCGATGAAGTCGAGGAGAAGATCGACGTTGACGATGTCCGGCAGCTTCTCGCCCTTGAGGCGGGCCACGGTTCGGCGAAGCAGCTGGCAGTAGAGGCCGAAGCCCACGGAGGCGATATGGCCGCTCTGCTCCGCGCCGAGGAGGTTGCCGGCACCGCGTATCTCCAGGTCGCGGAGGGCTAGGCCCAGGCCTCCGGAGAGACCGCCGTGGCGCTGCATGGCGCGGATGCGCTCGCGGGCGTCGCCGTCGATTACGCCCTGCTCCGGGATGAGCAGGAAGGCGTGGCCGCGCCGCGACGACCTGCCCACCCTGCCCCGCAGCTGGTAGAGTTCCGCGAGGCCAAAGCGGTCGGCGCGGTCGATGATGATCGTGTTGGCGCGGGGGATGTCCAGCCCGCTCTCCACGATAGAGGTTGAAAGGAGAATGTCGCATTCGCCCGACTCGAAGCGCCGCATCGCCGCCGCCAGCTCCGCAGACTTCATCTGGCCGTGCGCGATTGTAATTCGCGCCTCGGGGACGAGTTTCCGGAGGCGGTTGTAAACGAGGCCAATCGTGAAGACGCGGTTGTGGAGGAAAAATACCTGGCCGTCGCGGGCGAGTTCGCGCGTGATGGCGTCGCGGATGACGGCGTCGGAGTCGCGCACGACGCGGGTCTCGATTTCAAGCCGCTCCTGCGGGGGCGTCTGGAGCAGGGACATGTCGCGCGCTCCGGTCATGCTCATGTAGAGGGTGCGCGGAATCGGCGTGGCGCTAAGGGTCAGGACGTCCACAGACGAATTGAACAACTTCAGGCGCTCCTTGTGGCCAACGCCGAACCGCTGCTCCTCGTCTATGATGAGAAGCCCCAGCTTTGCGAAGGACACTTCCGAGGCGATGATGGCGTGAGTGCCGATGAGGATGTCAACTGAACCAGAGGCGGCGGCGGCAAGAATTCGGCGGCGCGTGGCGGGCGTGCGCAGGCGGCTCACGGCCTCGATGGTAACGGGGAATGCGCCCATGCGCTCGCGGAAGGTGGCGTAGTGCTGCTCGGCGAGGATGGTGGTTGGAGCGAGAACCGCGACCTGGTAACCGTTCATCACGGCGATGAAGGCCGCGCGCATGGCGACCTCGGTCTTGCCGTATCCGGCGTCGCCGCAGATGAGGCGGTCCATCGGCCTCGGGCTGGACATGTCGCGCTTCACGGCCTCGATGCAGGTCACCTGGTCCTTGGTCTCCTTGAAGGGGAAGGAGGCCTCGAAGACGTCGAGCCAGGGCGGCGCGGGGTCGAAGGCTATGCCGGGGTTGGCGTCGCGCCGCGCCTGCAGTTCGAGGAGGACGGATGCGTAATCCACGACCGCCTTCTGCGCCTTTATGCACTCGCCCTTCCAGCGCGTCCCGCCGAGCTTGTGGAGGGTGACCTTCTGTCCGGCTACGCCAATGTAGCGCCCGAGCAGGTGCGCCTGCGAAAGCGGAACGTGGAGTTCCACGCCATCGGCGTATTCAACGCAGAAGGCGTCCTGCTCGCGGCCGTCGGCGCCAGTCGTCTTGACCATGCCCTTGAAGCGACCGATGCCGTGGTCGAGGTGGACGACAAGGTCGCCGGGCCTGAGTTCGTCGGGATGGTTCACGCGCTCGCCAGTAAAGCGGACGGACGGCGCGACGAAGCGGCGGACGCCTGCCTTGCGCGTGGCGTAGATGTCGGGCTGCGCGAGGACGGTCAGCTTCAGATCAGGCCAAGAGAAGCCGCCGGAAAGGAGGGCCTGGCGGAATTCGATGTCCGACTTGTGGCCGATTTCGCGGGAGAGCCAGTCAAGGCCGCCGGCTGTGTCTATGCAGACGAACACGCTCTCGCCGTCAGCGGCCCGCTCCTCAAGTCCGGCAAGAAGGCGGCGCCGCGCGTCGGCGCGGAGAAGCGGGTCGGAGGCGAGGCCCTCGAAGTCGGCAAGCCCCGGCGGCGGGAGCGGCGCGAGGGGGAGCGTAGGAACTCCCTGCGGCGCCGGCTCGCCAGTGTAGAGGCGGAGGAATGGGGTGCGCTTCGAGATCGTTTCCTCAAGGCTGGCGAAAGGGTCGCCATTGGCAACGCCCTCGATTTGGAAGCGCGCTGACTCCCTGGCGGCGTCGTATTCGAGCCAGATGAAGATTGAGCCTTCGCGCGCCTTCTCCAGCGGCATCACTGAAGGCAGCGACTCCGGCGAGCAGTTGGGGATCCATGCCTCGTCGCACGCCTCGTGCGAGCGCTGCGAAGCGGGGTCGAACTGGTGGATGGTCTCGATGTCGTCGCCGAAGAAGTCGATGCGGAGCGGGAATGGCGCAGTTGGCGGCCAAACGTCGATTAGGCCGCCGCGCACGGCGAAGGTGCCCTTCTCCTCGACGGTTGCGGCGCGGTGGTAGCCAAGGTCGGCAAGGCGCGAGGAGTAGTCGCCGAAGGGGATTGGCGAAGGGGTCGTGGAGGAGACGCGGATGCCGCCGGACGCGACGGCTTCGGGGTCGGGCAGCGGGGAAAGGAGGTCGGGCGCGGCCGCGATGAATATGCGGCCTAGACGGCCAGCGTCGCCGACGAGGGCTCTGGCGAAGGCGAGGCGCATGCCGTCGCGGTCTGGGTCGTGCGAGCCCTGCGCCTCGGGAGGCTGGAGAAGAAGCGGCTCATTCGCTGGCGCGTTGTCAAAAACGCGGAGGTCGGAGAAGAGTCGTTCGCCCTCGCGGATGCCGGCGGTGATGGCGAATATGTCGCGGCCAGGGTTGAGGCGCGAGACGGCGAGCGCCACGAGTGCCGCAGAGGCGCCGGGGAGAGTGGGGAGGGCAAAGGACGCCCCCGCCGGTGCGCCTTCAAGCGCCCCGGCGACAGCTCCGCGCACCGCATCCGCTATGACTCTCATGCCCTTCTATAATAGCAAAAACCCCTTCTGCGGCAAAAAATCCCAAAATTTAGTAGAATGGTTGTTCACCATGAACCTTCTTAAACTTATTTTCGGCACCAAGACCCAACGCGAGCTCAAGAAGCTCTGGCCAATCGTTAAGCGCATCAACGAAATCGAGGCTTCCTACCAGAGCCTTTCTGATGACCAACTCAAGGCAAAGACCGCCGAGTTCCGCGCTCGCCTCGAAAAAGGCGAGACACTCGACGACATCCTCCCCGAGGCATTCGCTACCGTCAAGAACGCCTGCCGCCGCCTCTGCGGCTCCAAGCGCATGGTCTGCGGACACGAACTCACATGGGAGATGGTTCCCTTCGACGTGCAGCTGATCGGCGGCATCGTCCTCCACCAGGGCAACATCTCCGAAATGCAGACCGGCGAAGGCAAGACCCTCGTCGCCACACTGCCCCTCTACTTGAACGCGCTCACCGGCAAGGGCGTCCACCTCGTGACCGTGAACGACTACCTCGCACTCCGCGACAGCCAGTGGATGGGCGCCATCTACGAGTATCTGGGCCTCACCGTGGGCTGCATCCAGAACTCCATGAACAGCGCCCAGCGCCGCGAACAGTACGGGTGCGACATCACCTACGGCACCAACTCCGAATTCGGCTTCGACTACCTGCGCGACAACGGCATGGCCTACAAGCCCGAAGACCTCGTGCAGCGCGGCCACGAATTCGCCATCATCGACGAAGTTGACTCCATCCTCATCGACGAAGCCCGCACGCCGCTCATAATCTCCGGTCCTGCAGACGTCTCCTCGCACCAATACGACGAGCTGAAGCCCAAAATCGAGGGACTCGTCCGCCGCCAGCGCGACCTCTGCAACGCAATCGCCTCAGAGATTCGCGGCGCCCTTGACGCCGGAGACGAGGCGGAGGCCATGAACGGCCTCTACAAGCTCTACCACGGCATGCCCAAGCACAAGCAGTTCCTCCACCTAATCGAGGACCCGGCCGTCCGCAAGCTTCACGAGCAGGTCGAGAGCATGATGCTCACCGAGATGCACAAGGACGAGGCGCGCGCACTTACCGAGCACCTTCTCTTCACCATCGACGAAAAGAGCCGCGAAGTCGCCCTCACCGACAAGGGCTGCGAGACACTCGACCCCTCCAACCCCGAACTCTTCGTCATCCCAGACCTCGCGACGGCGATGTCGCAGCTAGACGGCGACAAGTCGCTCTCCGTCCAGGAGCGCACCGAGAAGCGCCGCACCATCCAGGCCGACTTCGCCCTGCGCTCCGAGCGCGTCCAGAACTGCGACCAGCTCCTCCGCGCCTACTGCCTCTACGAGAAGGACGTCGATTACGTCGTGCAGAACAACCACGTCTTGATTGTCGATGAGTTCACGGGCCGCATCCTCCCCGGCCGCCGCTGGTCCGATGGTCTCCACCAGGCAGTCGAAGCCAAGGAAGGCGTGCAGATCGAACGCGAGACGCAGACCCTCGCCACCATCACCATCCAGAACTACTTCCGCCTCTACAAGAAGCTGGCCGGCATGACCGGCACCGCCGAAACCGAGGCCGGCGAGTTCAAGGAAATCTACAAGCTCGACGTCATCCCGATTCCGACGAACCGCCCGATCCGCCGCGTCGATTACAACGACCTCATCTACAAGACGCAGCGCGAGAAGTTCGCCGCAATCATCCAGGAAGTCACCGACTGCCACGGGCGCGGCCAGCCTGTCCTGCTCGGCACGGTGAACGTCGATACTTCGGAACTTCTGTCCCGCCTTCTCCGCCATGCCGGAATTCCGCACAACGTCCTCAACGCGAAGAACCACGCCAAGGAGGCGGAGATCGTCGCCCAGGCCGGACAGCCGGGAATGGTCACGATCGCCACCAACATGGCCGGACGCGGCACCGACATCAAACTCGGCCCCGGCGTTGTCTGGGTTTCCGACGACACCATCAAGTCGCAGCTCACCCTCGACGAAAAGCCCAAAGGCCAACCCAAGACCCTCCGCGACCTCCTCGTTGACAGGCCCTGCGGCCTCCACGTAATCGGCTCCGAACGCCACGAGTCGCGCCGCATCGACCGCCAGCTGCGCGGCCGCTGCGCCCGCCAGGGCGACCCGGGCTCCTCCCGCTTCTACATCTCCCTCGAGGACTCCCTCATGCGCCTGTTCGGCTCCGAGCGCATGGCGAACATCATGACCCGCTTCGGGATGCAGGAGGGCGAGGCCCTCGAACACCCCTGGCTCAACCGCTCAGTGGAGACGGCGCAGCGCCGCGTCGAGGAGCAGAACTTCTCCATCCGCAAGCGCACCCTCGAATACGACGACGTGATGAACAAGCAGCGCGAGGTGATATACACCTTCCGCAACAAGATCATCACCGCGCCGCCGGAGGACGTCCGCGCCAACATCCTCGACGTCGTGAACGACATCGTGATGACGCAGTGCGAGAAATACCTCTCCGACAAGAAGGCCGCCCAGCCCGAAGAGCTAATTGACTGGACGCACGCCAACTTCCCCGTCGCCATCGACCCCGCCTCGATTTCCGGCCTCGCTGGCGAACCGGAGGAGGCTGGCCGCATCATCTTCGGCAAAATAGAGGAGGCCTACGCGGAGAAGTGCTCCTTCGAGAACCAGGAGTCCCTCCCCTACGTCGAGCGCATGATCCTTCTCCAGTCCATCGACAACCAGTGGCAGCAGTTCCTGCGCGCCATGGACGAGCTGCGCCACAGAGTGGGCCTGCGCGCCTACGGCCAGCGCGACCCGCTCGTGGAATACAAGCGCGAGGCGTTTGGGATGTTCGAGGAGCTGATGGGCAACATCAAGATGCGCATCGCGCAGACCATCTTCCGCGCCTACACGTCGCCAGAGACGATTCAGCGGCTCCGCGCCTTCGTGAACAAGACGATGGCCACGCGCCAGCGCCAGCAGACCATGCACGCCGAAGTCAATATCATTGCTGCGGCGCAGGCAGCCGCGCTTGCCCGCGCACGCGCCAGTGGCGCCCTGCCCCCAGGTGCC
This sequence comes from Kiritimatiellia bacterium, assembly GCA_017962605.1. GTDB lineage: Bacteria > Verrucomicrobiota > Kiritimatiellia > RFP12 > JAAYLN01 > RGIG5952. Next base: position 14,421 of record JAGCUY010000038.1, read on the forward strand.
AGGATGCCAGGTCCAATGCCCATGCCCAGCGCCCCGATTTCCACGCCACCGCCAGGTGCTATTTCCACGCCGCCACCGGGTGCTCGTGGGCCAGCCCCTCGTCCCATGCCTGCGGCGCCGGCAGTGCCCGACCAGTTCAAGAACGTCGGGCGCAACGACCCCTGCCCCTGCGGTTCCGGCAAGAAATTCAAGAAGTGCCACGGCGCCGGCCTCTAAGGCTCGAAACACCGCCGAAAGTGGACTTTTTGCGCGTGTTTTGGTATCATTGATGCCAATTTTTACGGTGTATTCGCCGTATTTTACCCTTGTAGAGTAGGATCCAGCACAATGACAACTAAAAAGCCCGCGCCTAAGGCGACCGCCACAGCAACCAAGTCAGAACCCGTCGCAAAGGAAGTCACTAAAAAGCCTTCCTCATACGCAAATGCGGGCGTTGACATCGACTCCAAAATGGAGGGCATCCGCTCCGTAAAGAAGATGGTCTCCTCCACTGCCACCAAGGGTTCAGTCGGCGGCATCGGCAATTTCGGCGGCCTCTTCAAGTCACCCGGCGCAGACTACCTCCTAGTTGGCTCCACGGACGGCGTAGGCACCAAGCTCAAAGTGGCCTGCCTGGCCAAGCGCCATGGCACCGTTGGCGAAGACCTTGTCAACCACTGCGTGAACGACATCCTCGTGCAGGGCGCCGAGCCTCTCTTCTTCCTCGACTACGTTGGCGCCTCCCAGTTCAACGGCCATATTTTCCAGGACATCGTATCCGGCCTCGTGCGCGCCTGCAAGCAGAATGGCTGCGCCCTCCTCGGCGGCGAAACCGCCGAGCTCCCCGGCGTCTATCCGCATGGCGAATACGACCTCGTGGGGACAATCGTCGGCGCAGTGAAGAAGACGCGCGTCATCACCGGCGAGAAAATCAAGCCGGGCGACGTCATCATCGGCCTTGCCTCGGGCGGCCTCCAGACGAACGGCTTCACCCTCGCGCGCCATGTCATTTTCGATGTGTGCGGCCTCACGGTGAACGACCTCCTCCCCGGCACCAGGACGCGCATTGCCGACGCCCTCCTCGCCACGCACCGCAGCTTCCTCAAGCCGATGAAGGCCCTCATGGCCAAGATGCAGATCCACGGCATGGCCCACATCACCGGCGGCGGATTCGTGGACAACATCCCGCGCGTCCTGCCCCCGAAGTGCCAGGCCGTCATCGACCGCTCCTCTTGGAAAGTCCCGCCGATTTTCGACTTCATCGAGAAGGTCGGCAAGGTCGATCACGATGAGATGTACCGCGTCTTCAACATGGGCATTGGCTTCGTCGTAATCGTTGACCGCAGGAAGGCCCAGGAGGCCATGGCCATCCTCCGCAAGGCCAAGGTCCAGCCTTCGATTATCGGAGAAATCGTGGCGAAGCCGCGCGGCGTCTCCTTCAAGGATTCCGCCAAGGAGCAGCAGGCGCAAAAAGCCTAGCGCCCCATTTGTTCGTCACTAGCGCCCAGCCGCCTTCCCCGCGACAATCAGCGTCCCGGGGATTGCGGCCAGTTCACCTTCGTTGTCGGCCCAGTCAGGGCTGGTGTAGGGCGGAGTGCCGTCACTCTGCTCGGCAGGCTCGCTAAGAACCGTGACCTCAAGCCCTGCGGCGCGGAACCAGTTGAACCATGAAGAGACCGGATAGGCGCGTGAAATCACCTCGACGCGCCCGTCCTTTGTGCGCACGTCATCCGGAGGCGAGAAGTAATGCGGGAGGAAGAGCCCCATGCCGCAGACGTTGCCATCCTCGTCGATGTTCTCCTCCCAGTCGCCGTTGTAGAGCGGATGGACGGTGGAGATTACAAGCGACCCGCCAGGCTTCAGGAATTTTGCGCACTGCATGATTGTCGCGCCAGGGTCCTCGATGAACTCGAAGGCGTGCGAGGAGTGAATCAAGTCGAAGAGTCCATCGACCTTCTCCGCAAAGCGCTCTATTGGCGCGTTGCGGAGAGTTATCTCAACACCTTCCGCAGCGGCGAGCCTCCGCGCGGCGTCCAGCTGCTCGCGGGATATGTCCATGGCCGTGCAGTCTAGGCCGCGCCTTGCGAGGAATATGGAGTTCTGCGCGGCGCCGCAGCCCAACTCCAAGGCGCGCATTCCACGATGCAGCGGGGGCAGGATGCGTAGGCGGGAATCTCCAGGAATCTGCGGACCGTAGTGGAAGTCGTCAAGCGAGATGCTCATCACACGCTGGTATTCAGCGGAGAGTCCATTCCAATAGGTGCGCTGAAGTTTTTGCATATAAAGGAAGAACGACACGCGGGAATCGCCGTTCCCGCGCCCAGAGGAACAGCCGGGGCAAACCGTCCCGGCCCGGCCAGCGGCCTGCTAGATTTCGATTGAGTTGAGGCAGCCCTTCAGCGCGACCAGCTCTTCGGCGCTCAGGGTAATGCCCTTGCCCATCTTCTCATGGTCGGGCGACCAATCGCGAAGATCATACTTGGGCTCGCCATCGTTCCACGAAACGACGTTGAGCTCCTTCGTCCAGTTCTTTGAACCTTCCGAGAGGACGCACAGGGTCTTCTTGATTTCGAATTTGAATTCCTTTGGCATAGTGTTCTCCTTAAATTGCATTATGCAATTTGAAATTATTATACCACATTTCCCTACTGGCGTGAACGCCAGGCGAGAATCATGTCGTCGCAGTCAAACGTGGCGGCGATCAAAGCCGTCCGCACCCACATCCCGTTGCGCATCTGGCGCCAGTATTTGGCGCGGGGGTCGGAATCACAGTCCGTTGAAATCTCGTCGCGGCGCGGCAGCGGGTGCATTAGTATTGCGTTAGCGCCCATCAGCGCCATTTCCGCAGCGCCGATCTTGAAGCGCGAGGTGTCTATGCGGGCGCTCTCGCCCTTGGTTGCGTCCCACTCGTCCTGGATGCGCGTCATGTAAACGGCATCGACGCGCGGCAGCCAGGCGCGCATGTCGTCGGAGAGCACAACCTCGTTGCCACGCGCCTTTAGCATGGCCACGATGTCGTCGCCTATCTGGAGTTGCGGCGGCGCCACGAACACATGGCGCATGCCCTCGTAGTTCGTGAGGAGGTTTGAGAGGGAGCGCACCGTGCGGCCACGCGCGAGGTCGCCCACATACATGACAGTGCGGTTCGCCAGGCCGCCCTTCTTCTCGAAGGAGCGGTTGAGCGTGTAGATGTCGAGCAGCGCCTGCGTTGGATGCTGGTCCTTGCCGGAGCCCGCGTTGATTATGGGAACGGGGCGGTCCGATTGCGAGAGGGCGTGCGCCATCCGCTCCGCAAGCCCCTTCTCCTGCGTGCGCATGATGATGAGGTCGAAGTAGGAGCTGAAGGTGCGGATGGAGTCCTCGCGGCTCTCGCCCTTGAATTCGCTTGACACTGCGGCGTCGCGCACTTCCCCGGTCTTGATGCCAAGTATCTGGCAGGCGCTCAGGAAAGAAAGGAAAGTGCGGCTGGATGGCTGCGTGAAGTAGATCATCGCGCGCTTGTGCGACAGCAGGCCCTGGAGGAAGTCCATGCCGTCGCGGCTCTTCGCGATGAAGCGTATTTTCGTGGCGAGGTCGCAGATGCGGTCAAGCTCCTTGCGTCCGAACTGCTGAGCGAAGAGCGTGTGGAAGGGCATGCCGTCCGGCCGCGCCAGCAGCGGGACCTTGCCCTCAATGGACAGAGCCGAATAGTCGGCCCAGGAAATATCGTGAAGTGATGACATGGCAAAACAGATGGCGGTTTTAAAGTCCATCTATTCTACCAATTCTCCAGCCTCCGCGACAAACATGTCTCCCTTGATGCGGAGAACGACCATCCCTACCTCATCATCAGCACGAAGGGGTTGACCTTGCGCCAGGTGACGCGCACCATGGCGGGGCTTGTCGCGGCGTCGTAGGTGTAGGAAAGCGACTCGACGACCTGCGCGTTCGACCACTGCGTTCCATCCCACTCCTCCAGCTTGTAGCCATTAGGGGCGTCGTTGCCCGCTTCAACAGAGAAGGTGTAGGTGCCCTCGACGGCGTATGCGCCGGGGGCGGGGGTGGCGGTGACGTCGAGGTCGTCGCCAACGGCCACCACGACGTTCGTGAAGGCCAGTTCGCCGAAGTATCGGGCGCTATCGACCTGGCGGTTGCGGACAAGCTCCTCGTTCGCGAGCGGGCGGTCGTAATAGCGGTAGGACTTCACGGTGCCGGTGAACGCCTGCGCTCCGTTATTGCCGCCGGCGCCGAGATAGGTCACGGCGACGGTTGTGGGTTCGAGGCCGAATCCGGACGTGGGGAGTCGCGAGGGGTTCCTCCAGCGCGTCGTTGTCGCGGGCGGAATCTCGGTGCCGTAGAACGCGGCCATGTAGCCGTCGCCCATGATGCCGGTCGCGTAGGTGAGATTGGCACCGAGATCGAGGCACGGGTCGCAGCGGGAGTCCGCAGTGGTGCCGGAGAACCCATGCGCGGCGAGGTCGACCCAAGAGTTCTTGTTGTTGCTGACGAACGAGAACGAGCCCGCCTTGTTCCAGGCGCCGGAGGCCATGAACACGTAGCCGCGCGGGGTGTCTCCGTTGTCGAGAGAGCCGCCGTTGTTCAGAGAATTGCCAATGCCCTCAACGAGCGTCTGCTGCGTCGATTTCGGCGAGACGACGAACGCTACGTAATTGCTGAAAAACGATCTGTTGGCGAACGTAAAGCCGTTGTCCGTCCAAGTGCTGTCGCCGAGCCACGTGCTGGCACCGCCTTTTTTGATAAAGGACATGTCCCAGCCGCCAAACGGCGCGGAGTTTGCCCACGCCTTGGAGAGGCACGAGAAGCGATTGGTGACGTCGGGCAGCTCCGCCCCGATGTTCTTGATGCCGTCGTAGTTCAGGACAAGGCCGCCCGCGACGTAGTCCGTGATGTCGTAGTCTGCGGCTGTGAAGAGGGCGCCGGCCGCCTTCCACTGCCACGTAAGGCGAACCTTGGCGGGAGAGGTGGCAACGACATACTCGAAGGAGAGGACGCCGTCGTGCAAAACCGGCGAGTCCCAGCAACCTTCGGAGGCGTTCCACGCCTCCAGCGTGTAGCCGGTGCAGGCGAACTCGATGCCGCGCGCGTCGGTGCGGGTGGCTGGGGCGGTGAAGGTGTAGGTGCCGGAAATCTCGTAGGGTCCGATCTTCTCGTTGCCGTCCATGCCGAGACGCGATGAAGTCACCAAGACGTTCGTCACGGGCATCACGCCGTGGAATCGGTAGTCGTCAACCATCCGGTTGTGCTCAAGTTCCGCATCGGTGAGGACGCGGCCGTAGAAGCGGAAACTCTGAAGCGTACCGGTGAACTTGCGCCCCGAATTGTCGACTATGCCACCGATGCCGAAGTCGGTGGCGTTTTGGACAATCGGCGGTCCGGCCGTAAAGTCGCGGCGTGACGCGAGGAATCCGTTTACCACTGTCTGCTCTGTCGGGACGGATGTTCCCATGAAGGCCGCGCCGAACGTGTCGGCGAGAACCGCCGTGCAGTAGCGGACGGGAAGGCCGCGGAACTGCCCAGGCTTGGGACGCGTGTTGGAGTCTCCATAGCCGTGGACGGTCCAGTCGAACCATTCGTTGTAATAACTCGTGTCGAGGTCCCTGCGGAGGGAAAGCGAGCCGGCCTTGTTGAATTCCACACCCATGGCGTAGTAGATGTATGCCTCGTTGGAGTCGCTGCTTCCGTTGTAGGCTTTCTGGCCAAGACCATTTGCATCCACGGCCACTTGGATCGTCTGGTTCGACGGCAGGGTGAATGCCGCGCCGGGATGGAAGTAGGACTGGCGCTCAAAATGGTAACCGTCGTCGCGCCACTCGCCAGGGTCGGCACCCTCGGTGTTGATGACCTGGAGCGTCATGTCCCAGCCGCCGGCAGGGGCGAGGTTCTTCCATGCGGTCATGTTACTACTATGCGGCTGGTCGGCGCCGAGGTTGCGGATGCCGTCGTAGTGGAGGAGAAGGCCGTCCTGCACATAGTCGGCGGTCGTGTAGCGCGTCACGATGCCGTCGCCGGCCGTCCACTGCCAGGTGATGCGAACCCGCGACGTTTCCGTCACGGCGCAGGACAGGGAGCCGCTGTGGTCTTCCGGGGCGCCCCAGTCGCCGGTGGCATCGTCCCATGCTTCGAGCGTGTAGCCCGTGCAGGTGTAGGCACGTCCATCAACCGTCTTCGAAGCAGGGGTGGAGAAGGTATAGCCGCTGGCATCGACCGCATAGGCACCGGCCTTCTCGTTGCCCGAAACGTTGGCAACCGCCGAGGCGATCACCGCATTCGTCACGGGAATTGCGGAAACAAGCTTGCCGAAGAAACGGGCGTCGTCAACGGCGCGGTTCCAGATGAGTTCATCGGTGGAGAGAACTTTGTTTGAATAAAGGCGAAAGCTCTTGATAGAGCCATTTAACGAATCAGAACCATTTGGTTGCCCACCAATTGCCCAGCTCCCCATAGTACGAGAAGGAAAGACAACATCCGTCTTGGTTGGATAACGCCCCGGCGTTGAAGTCGGTTCTTCAGTACCCGAAAAGGCCGCCGTGTAAGTTTCGTTGGCCAAAGCCGTAAGATACGAGAATTCAGTGCCGTTCCATTTGGGGCGGTCCGTCGTATATGCATGCGTGTTGTACCAAATCTGCTTTGTATTTTTATCACGGATTGATACAGACCATGTTTGCCAGTATGTGTTGTCGCTCCCCACCTGCCCTGGGAACCACACGTATCCAAGAGAACTTATATTAGCACACGTGGCATCCATCAGCACTTGAGTCGTCTGCTTTCCAGGGACGACAAGATTACTGGACATCTCGCGGAATACCGTGCCGTTGTTGAACAGATAGCCATTATCAAGCCAATTCGTCGTGGCACCGCTTGTTTTCGCGTAGAAGGACAAGTCATGCGTCCCAGGGTTTGCAAGGTTCACCCACGTTGTCGTTGTCATGGAGTGCGGCTGGTCGATGCCAACATTGCGGATGCCGTCATAGTTCAGCACAAGGCCCTCCTGCACATACGAGTCGGCGTCGTAGTTGCCCGTAGTCCAATACTTGACGCCGGCGTGGGCGGAGGCGGCGGCGAGGGCGCAGAGCGCGAGGGCGAGTTTCTTCATGGTGTTGATCCTGGTTAAGTTTATTGTTGTCGGCATGGCCCGCAGGTCACACGACCTCGCGGATGTCTATTATTATACACCACTGGCAAACCCAAAAGTTATACAATTTGGAAAAATAATATTTCGCGTGTTCCTTCCGCCATTGGCGCATCGAGACGCCATATCGGCGAGTGAACAGTTTGTGGAGGGCGATTTCCGAACGAAAGCCGCATTGGAAGTAGATCGCGCCTATGGGCACGTCTGGGCGCGCGAGAAGCGACAGCACTCGCTCCAGGCGGACATGCAAAATCTCGTCAAGAACCGAATGCCCCATCGCCTCGCGGAAGCGTAGGTCAAAGAGGCGGCGGGTGCCGGGGAAACGCGCGGCGAGTTTTTCCGCCGTGAGGCCGTCGCACGCCTCGGTGCGAATCATCTCAACGGCCTTGGCGACGCTCGGCTCGCGCCGGCCTCTACCGCGCGTGGAGTCGCGCCGCGTCACCATCAGCGGGCCAATGGAAACGGAAGTGGCCAATGCATTCCCAAGCATCTTCGCCGCTTCGTAGCCGAAGCGCTCGAAGTCAAGCCGGACGCTAGTCACAGATGGCGCAGGAGGCTTCCACTTCTGCTCGATGTCGTTTACCCCGACGAAGGTGAGATCATGCGGAACGAGGCGGTGTTCCTCGATGGCGAAGCCGGACACGTCGGCGGCGGTGAGGTCTGTGGCGCAGAATACGCCGCAGCGTGGCGGCAGTCCACGCACGAAGTCGTGTAGGCGCGAAACGCGCTCCGCATCCGACTCCCTGCGATACTGGAATGGGAAGAAGGGCAGCTTGGCCTCTCGGGCCAAGAAGGCAAAGGCCGAACCGCGCTCCCGAGACCAGAGGCGGTTCCAGCGGCCGCCAATGAAGGCGAGCGCTTCCGGATTGCCCGACATCAGTTCGCGAAAGGCGAAGCGTGCGATTTCCGCGTTATCCATCACCACGCGCGCTACGCCCTGCCGGCACAGTTCCCGCGATGGATCGACATATACAACGGGAATTTTCCCAAACAGGCGCGGCGAAGGATTCAGGCGGCCGCCAGAGTTCACAACACATCCAAGCGGATGGAGGCGGCGCAGCGTCTCACGCAGGGCGGAGGTCAGCTGCGCCTCATCTATTGTCACCTCAAGGGCCTTCCACCCATGCGCAGCAGCATGGCGACGCACTCCCGCCATCTCGGCGGCGACACTCCGCGCTTCAAAATGCGTCGAATGCAAATACAGGATGCCGTTGAAGGGAGCATCCCTTCTTTTTCCATCATCCTGAATCAAACGGCGGGTGGTCACAAGGTCGCGAGAAGTCCGCCGGCGAGAATGGCCTTGCGCTCACGCTCTGAGAGGTTGGCCGTGACAACGAAGTCAAAGTCCTTTGTCTCGTCGCGAAGCGTGATGGCGGTGCCGCCCTCGATGGCCGCGCGCAGGCCATGCGCCACGATGCGGTCGCCCTGCGCCACGCGGTCGTAGTCGGCCGGGTCTGAGAAGATGCACGGCACAATGCCGAAGTTCACGAGGTTGGCCTTGTGGATGCGCTCGATGGACTTCGCCACGACGAGGCGGACACCCAGGAACATCGGGCACATGGCCGCATGCTCGCGGCTTGACCCCTGCCCATAGCTCTCACCCGCCACGATTACGTTGGCGAGGCCATCGCCCTTGTTGGCGAGGGCGCGGTCGTGGAAGGTCGCGTCAACGGGCTCAAAGACGTAGTGCGCGTAGAGCGGGACGTTGGAGCGGAACTTCAGGCGGGCTCCGGCCGGCATGATGTGGTCGGTCGTGATCTTGTCGCCGACCTTGATCGTGGCCACGGCCGCAAGGTCATCGGGCAACGGCGTGCCTTTCGGGACTTCGCCGATGTTCGGGCCGCGCACGATTTCCGCGCCAGGGACGCCCACACCGGCGGTATCGCGGTAGAGGAACATCGAGTCGTCGAGGGTGAAGCGCTCCGGGAGCGAGACAGGTTGCGGCGCCAGCGGGCGCGGGTCCGCGAATGCGCCGGCGAGGGCCGACGCCGCGGCAGTCTCGGGGCTGACCAGATAGACCTGCGCGCTCTTCGTGCCGGAGCGCGCCTCGAAGTTTCGGTTGTTCGTGCGGAGGCTGACGGCGTTGGTGGATGGCGACATGTGCGCGCCAATGCAGAAGCCGCAGGCATTCTCGAGGATTCTGCAGCCAGAGGCGATAAGCGTGGAGAGCAGACCTTCGTCGGCGAGCATCCGGAAAACCTGGCGCGAGCCGCACGCGATGCCGACTTCGACATCGGCCGCGACACGCTTGCCTTCGAGCATCTTTGCGACTGTCTTGATGTCGCGGTATGACGAATTGGTGCAGGAGCCGATCATCACCTGGTTGACCTTCATCCCGGCCAGCGACGCGACCGTGACGACGTTGCCAGGCGAGTGCGGCGCGGCGGCAAGCGGCTCAAGAGCGGAGAGGTCGATGTCGAAAATCTCATCGTAGGTGGCGTCGGCGTCCGGCGCGAGCGGGACGAAGTCGGCGCCACGCCCCTGCGCCTCCAGGAAGGCGCGGGTCACGTCGTCGGATGGGAAGAGTGAAGTGGTGACTCCCAGTTCCGCGCCCATGTTGCAGATTGTGGCGCGGGATGGGACGTCGAGCGTGGCCACGCCGGGGCCGAAGTATTCGACGACCTTGCCGACGTTGCCCTTGGTGCCGTAGCGCTCAAGGACCTTCAGGATTACGTCCTTGGCAGACACACCGGGGCGGAGCGCACCTGTGAGGCGGACGCCGATGGTGCGCGGCCAGGCAATGTGGAAGGGGCCGCCGCCCATCGCCACTGCCACGTCGATGCCGCCCGCGCCCATGGCGAACATGCCGATGCCGCCGCCTGTGGGCGTGTGGGAATCGGAGCCGATCAGCGTCTTGCCCGGGATGCCGAAGCGCTCAAGGTGAAGCTGGTGGCAGATGCCGTTGCCGGGCTTGGAGTAGATCACGCCATAGCGCCGCGCCACCGACTGGAGATAGTCGTGGTCGTCGGCGTTCTCAAACCCCACCTGGACGGTGTTGTGATCGACGTAGCTTACGGCCAGTTCGGCGCGCACGCGGTCAAGGCCCATGCTCTCGAACTGGAGGTAGGCCATTGTGCCGGTGGCGTCCTGCGTGAGGCACTGGTCAATGCGGATTGCGACCTCCTCGCCGGGGTTCGTGCCGCCGGCGACGCGGTGCGCGGAAAGGATTTTCTGAGTGAGGTTCATCGAAGATGCTTGGAAGTTTTGCGCTGACGCGCCTATTTCAAATCTCAAATCTTGAATCTCAAATCTTGGATTCCAAATTTCAAATTTCAGATTTCAAATTACAGATTCAAGATTCAAGATTCAAAAAACTATTTTGAGATGAGGTCGTTGAAGCCGAGGTCCGTCCCGACCATCTGCACGCCGACCACCACTCCGTCGCCGCGCACGACTTTGAAGCGGGCAGAGCCTGCCGGCGGCTTCCCACCAGTCACCTTGGCGAGTGTGGCGTAGGAGTTCTGCTCGGCGGTCTGGCCCCATGCGCAGATGGTTATTCCCTCGCATGTCATGCGCGTGGGGTATTGCTTCGGCGTGTAAATGGATGGCTCGGTGGTTTCGGAGGCGATCACGGCGTTGCGTCCGGCAATCCTCCCCTGCTCTATCGCGGCCATTACCGAGGAGCGCGTGATTGCGCCGAACTGGACGCAGTCGCCGGCGGCATAGACATCGGGGGCGCTCGTCTGGAGCGTCTCATCCACGCAGATGCCACGGTCGGTGGAAAGGCCCGCGGATTGCGCCAGCGAGAGGTTTGCCTTGGAGCCGACGGAGAGGATGACCATGTCGACGTCAAGCGTGGACTTCGCGCCGGCGAGGCGCAGGCAGACCTTGGAGGCGATCTGTGATGCGCCAGTCACCGAGGCGTCGGTAATGACCTCGACGCCTGCGTCGGTCACGCGCTTGCGGAGAATCTTCTCCGCGGGCTCGTCGAGAAGCGGACGCAACAGGCGCGGGCCTTTCTCGACAATGATGGCCTTCTTGCCGGCCTTAGTGGCACGCAATGCGGCCTCGACGCCAATCAGGCCGCCACCGATGATGGCTATGGTCTGGCCGCGCTTGCAGTGGCGCGCGATCTTGCGGGCGTCCTCCGCCGACCAAAGCGTATAAAGCGATGGCGAGGCCATGAGTCCCGGGATGATGGGCTTCAGCGGGTTGGCGCCGCCAGCCAGGACGAAGGCGTCGAAGAGCTCCTCGCCGTCGAGAGTCTTGAGGAGGTGGTTCTCAAGGTCGATGCCGGTGACGGCAGTGTCAAGCCTAAGCTCAATGCCGTTCTTCGCATACCACTCTACAGGGTGGAGCGGCGGCGGGTTGTCGTCGCGGCCGGAAAATGCCACTGCCGGGAGCGATGGCCGCCCGTATGGGGGGATGCTCTCGCGGGAGAAGAGCGCCACTGCCTCTGCACCGGCCTTGCGCGCGGACATCGCCGCCTCTATTCCAGCGGGTCCTGCTCCAATTACTGCTATGCGCTTCATAGTTCCTTCAGTCTCCTTATCTCATCGGCCCATTTGGCCTCGTCGGGCGTCTCTAGCACGAGCGATATGCCGTCGAAGCGGGAGTCGTCCATGATTCTTTTAAAAGTCTGCCAGCCCAGTTGGCCCTCGCCAATTTGGGCATGCCTGTCGGTATGCGAGCCGCATTCCACCTTGGTGTCGTTGAGGTGCATTCCGCGCAGCCGCCCGAAGCCGACGATGCTGTCAAAGTCGGCGAAGGCGCGGCGGAAGCCGTCTGGGGTCGCAATGTCGAATCCGGCGCCGTAGGCATGGGCGGTGTCGATGCAGACGCCCACGCGGGACTTGTCGGCGACATGCTCGATGATGAGCGCCAGCTCCTCGAAGCGCGAACCCAAATAGGACCCCTGCCCCGCCGTGTTCTCCAGGACGATGTCCACTTCCGGAACTGCCGCCAGGACCTTGTCGATGCTGTCCGCGACGCGCAGGCAGGCATCCTCAGGCGTTCCGATCTTGACGTAGCTGCCGGGGTGGACGTTGATCATAGTGAGCGACAGCTGGCGGCACTTCTCCATTTCGCTCACGAGCGACTCGATGGACTTTTCGCGCGCATCGTCCATTGGCGAAGCCAGGTTGACCAGGTATCCAGCATGAGGCAAAATGTAGCGAGGCTCGATGCCTGACTTGGCCAAGTTGGCGGCAAAGGCCTTGACCGCAGCGTCGCCGATTTTCGGCGCAGTCCACATCCTCTGCGACTTAACGAACAGGGCGAATGCGCCGGCGCCGATGGCGGCGGCGTTCAGTGGCGCGTTGTAGATGCCCCCGGCGGTGGAGACATGCGCCCCAACGAACTTCCCCTTGTGGCGGTCAACCATAGAACCCTGCCTTTCTCAAAGACTCCTCCGTAAGGCCGCCACCAGAGGCAGGTCGAGAGAGAATCCGCGCCACGTATTTGCCGATGACGTCGGCCTCGAGGTTCACAGGCGAACCGGCGGCGAGACGGTCAAGGCTCGTGGCTTTCAGCGTGTGCGGGATGACATTCACGGCAATCATTGCGTCGCCGACCTCGGTAAGGGTGAGGCTCACGCCGTCTATGGCGACGGATCCTTTTTCCACGCAGATGCGCGCGAAGCCGGGGGTGCATGAAATGCGGATGACGCGGTCGCGGCCTGCTGGCGCGACCTCCGCGACAACGCCGACCTCGTCCACATGCCCCTGCACGATATGGCCGCCGAAGCGACCGTCGGCGCGCATGGCGCGTTCGAGATTCAGCGGAGCGCCTATCGCCAAAGAGCCAAGCGCCGTGCGCCGCAGGGTTTCGTCGAGGAGGTCGGCTTCAAATCCATTCGGGGAAAGGGCGGCGACTGTGAGGCATGTGCCCTGCACCGCCACGCTCTCTCCTAGGGCAAGCGGGTCGTCATCGGAAAAGGGCGCGCCTACGGCAAGGCGCCAGCCGCCGCCATTGCGGCGGCGACCTTCCAGCGTCCCGACTTTTTCTATCAGACCGGTGAACATTGCCCTTTGCTTCCGAATTTCCTAACACGCATGATACAAAAAAACGCGCAGTTTAGCAACTGGCTTCTACTTGCCGGCTCCGCCAGATGCCAGCTCGACTGTCAGGACATTGCGGTCGCCTGTGCGGGAATAGGAGATGGACGATGACATCTTCTTCACCATCAGGATTCCCAGGCCACCGATGGGACGCTCGGCGGCCCCAAGGGACGTGTCGGGGTCGGTGTGGGCGAGCGGGTCATAGGGCGTGCCGTTATCAGAGAAGACAATCTTCACGCCGTCCTGGTTCTCAAGCTGCCCGATTTCCACGCTGAATTCGGTTGCCCCGGAGTGCTTGACGATGTTCGAGCATATTTCATCGAGGATGATGTGGAGCTGGGGAAGTTGCTTCCCGTTACCTATTCCCTGTTCCCCGTTAACTGTTCCCCGTTCCCCGTTCCCCATTACCTCGTCTAAAAAATCGCTTGCGTCGGCGATGCCGTCCTGGGTCGGCGGGAAGGTGCGCGTTGCTCCGCGCCGCGAGCCGTTGAACCGGATTATAAGCTGCGTGCAGTCATCCGCCTGCTCCACGCCTAGGCCGTGTGCCTCCACGCAGGCCATGATCGCGCTAAGCAGGCCGGAACGGGCGCCGTCAAAGAGAGGCATCCCGTTCGCAATCATCCCGGCGATCGCGCTCTCAAGCCGCTCCTCGCCGAAGAGTTCGTTTTTGGCGTCCGGCTGTTCGGTGATGCCGTCGGTGTAGAGGTATATCGCGTCCCCGGGCGAAAGCTGAAGCGTCTCGCAGCGGTATTTCATTCCAGGCATCATGCCAAGGACAAGACCCGGCTTGGTGCGCAGGTAGCTTGTCCGGCGACCATCGGCACCGGGCTTGCCCGAGATAAGTATGGGCGGATTGTGTCCGGCGTTGACGAATGACACCACGCCGGTTTCAAGATCAAGTTCGCCGACCCAGGCCGTGACGAACATGTTGGCGCCGTTGTCCCGGCTGAGCGATTCGTTTGCCTCGGCCACGACATCGGCCAACTGGCGGCCAGCCTGCGAGATTCCCTTTATCGACGCCTTTGCGCGCATCATGAATAGCGCGCCCGGCACGCCCTTCCCGCTCACGTCGGCAATCAGGAACGTGAATTTATTCGGCGCGGAGAAGAAGAAGTCGTAGAAGTCGCCGCCCACGTCCTTCGCGGGGTCCATGTCAGCGAAGATGTCCATTCGCCGCTCGTCCGAAAAAGGCGGGAAGGTGCGCGGTATGGCGCTTTCCTGGATGTCTGCGGCCATCGTCATCTCCTTTGCCCTCTGCGCCGCGAGATGGTCTTTGACATAGCCTGTAATCACGATGCCGACGAGAATCGAGGCCAGAATGAGCGCCATGCCGTTCAAGAACGCGGAGGTCGCCACGAGGACGCGCCTTTCGACAACCGCCGTGTGCCTTGGGATGACGATGTAAACCGGGAAGCCCTCGATCATGCGCTTCTCGCAATAGAAGTCTTTGCCGGGATCCTGCCACTGGCCCCCTTCGTGTCCCGCCTCGGGGTGCGAGATGATGGTGCCGTTGCCGGTGGTGATGTATATTCCGCCGTCGTCGCCGGTCACATGCCAGCCGTGCGTCAGCCCGGTGACGGCTGTCCGCGCGAGGTGGCGGACTGTCGGCTCCTGAGCGCCGACCTGCACGAAGCCCCCGTCTGGCATCCAGACCCCCACGTACTTGACCATCTCGCCATAGAGCGTGTTGGGCAGCAGCGGCTGCGAAAGCTCGTATTTGTCGTCGAGCAGCGCCGCGAACTCCCGCGCCTGCCCGGTCGCGGTGCGGAAATTGAACGCCCCGACCGAGGAGCGGCGGGCGCTGTGCGAGAGCGTCCCGTCCGCGTCGGCGATCGTTATCTCGTCAACGCGGAGGTCGTCGGCAAGTGCGCGAAGGCGGCGGCACGACTCGTCTGGATCGTTCCACCACGCCTCCTCGCGCATCTCGTAAATCTTGTCGCGCAGGGCCATCGCCTGGCGGAACATCCGCCCGTCAACGCGCTCGCGGATATCGACGGCCACGTCGTTGAACACATTGTCGAATAGGCGGTGCATATCGCGCTTTGTCATGTGCTCGTGGAGCAGCCACGTAAGGAACAATGACGCCACAAAGGCGCCCGCGACCGCGCCGACAAGGCGCCACGACAGTTTCTTCTGCGCCGAGGTCATTGTCCGGCCCTCCTTGCCTCGATTGCCTCGTCAAGCGCCGCCTTTAGCTGCGCGTTCCCCTTCTTCACCGCAATGCCGAAGTTCTCCCGCGTCTCAAGGCGGGAGGCAGCGAGCTTGCCGTCGGATTTTTCCGCAATCAGTTTCACCGAGCAGCTGTCGTAGAAGACAGTGTCCACCAGCCCGGCTTTCAAATCCTCGACGGCCTGAGAGAAATAGCCGTAGCGGATTGAATCGATGTTGTGCGCGCAGAGGTAGAAGTCGTAGGTGGAGGCGTCCATCGTGGCAACGCGCATCTGCTCGGCAAGGATCATCGTCGGCATGGGTTCGCCGGCGCGGTAGAGGAACATCCCGCCCTCGACCGCGTATGGGATTGTGAAATCAACCGTCTGGCGTCGGCCTTCCGTAATCGTTATGCCGGAGGCGGCCAGGTCGGCTTCCCCGGTGCTGACCATAGGCAGCAGCTCAGGGAACTTTGCCCGGCGGATCTCAAGTTCCCGGCCAAGTTTGGCGGCCGCCTCCCGGGCGATGTCGATTTCAAGGCCGACGACCTCCCCCGTCGCCTCGTCGCGGTAGGAGTATGGCGGGGTGTCGGTTGTCGTCACAAGGACTAGCGGTGCCTCGGCGGCCGCAATCAACGCCGCTAACGCAGCGCCGAAGAGGACTATGCTTCGTTTCACGGTTAGACAATCGTAAAGATCGAGCTCATTCCGGTAATGTCGAAGACGCTCTGCACTGTGGGGTTTGGATGGGCGACTGTCATCTTGCCGCCACAGGCCATCATCGCCTTCTGCGCAGTCATCAGGATGCGCAGGCCGGCGGATGAGATGTATTCGAGCTCGGCGAAATCGAAGTTGACTTCCATGATGCCGTCGAGTTTGAGTTCGGCCTCGAGATCGGGCGCGGTGTTGGTGTCGAGTCGGCCGCCCACCTTCAGCGTGAGCGCGTTGCCATTAAGTTGCTTTTCTATGTTCATTGTTTTTCCACCGCGCATATTCTAGCAAAAACGCGGCGACGGCGCGTGATTGGCAAAAAAAGAAACCCTTCCACATGCCGCGAAGCGGCGATTTTTGGTATTATTATTGTAGAGGTAATCATGGGAAAGACACCCTTTGCAACAGAAACCATCGATGTTGATTTCTGCGTCGTCGGCGGCGGCATCGCCGGCATCTGCGCGGCCATTGCGGCCGCGCGCCGAGGAGCCTCCGTGGCCCTCATCCACGACCGCCCCGTGTTCGGCGGCAACGCCTCGTCTGAGGTCAGGATGTGGCTCTGCGGCTGCGTCGGCAAGAACCTCCACGAGACGGGCATCGTCGAAGAGCTCCAGCTCGACAATCTGTTCTTCAACCCCTCGCGCAACTACTCCCTCTGGGACGCGGTCCTCTACGGCGCAGTCCGCAAGGAGTCGCGCATCAACGCGATTCTCAACTGCTCCTGCTGCTCTGCCGAGATGGATGGCAACCGCATCGTATCCGTCACCGGCTGGCAGACGACCACCCAGAGCTGGAAGGTAGTCCGCGCCCCGCTCTTTGCCGACTGCTCGGGCGACAGCGTCCTCGCGCCACTCGCCGGCGCCGACTTCCGCATCGGTCGCGAGGCCCGCGCCGAGTTCGGCGAGTCGCTTGCCCATGACGAATCCGACTCACACACAATGGGGATGAGCTGTCTCATCCAGGCGCGCGAATGCGCCTCACCGCAGCCATTCACACCCCTGCCCTGGGCGCGCCGCTTCCCCGGCGGCGCCGGCCTCAAGGATCGTTTCCGCAACTTCGACCCTGGCAACAACTACTGGTGGCTCGAACTCGGCGGCATGGGCGACTCCATCGCCGACACAGAGCGCGTCCGCGACGATCTCGTCGCCACCGCACTCGGGCTCTGGGACTACTACAAGAACGACGGCGACCACGGCGCGGCCAACTGGGCGCTTGACTGGCTCGGCTTCCTCCCCGGCAAACGCGAGAGCCGCCGCTGCCTCGGCGACGTCATCCTCACACAGAACGACCTCGTCGAGCGCCGCGAGTTCCCCGACGCCGTTGCCTACGGCGGGTGGCCGCTCGACGACCACGACCCGCACGGCTTCGAGGGAACAACGCCCTCCAACATCTCTATAAAAATCGACACCCCCTACCAGATTCCCTACCGCTGCCTCTACTCGCGCAACGTCGGGAACCTGTTCTTCGCCGGACGCAACATCAGCGTCTCCCATGCCGCGCTTTCATCCACGCGCGTCATGTGCACATGCGGCGTAGTCGGCCAGGCCGTCGGCACCGCGGCGACCATTGCCGCCAGCCACGGTACCACCCCGCGCGGCATCTACGAAAGCCACATCGGGGAACTGCGCCAGGCCCTCCTCGAAGACGACTGCTATATCCCCGGCGCCACCCGCGCCATTCCCGAAGCCGCACGCAAGGCGACTCTCTCGCTTGAACTTCCCGCCGGCACCCGTCCTGTCGGCGCAGTCCTTCAGACAGCGCCTCTCCTCAATGGGATCGACCGCCCCGTAGGCGATGTCGACAACGGCGCCACCATCCCAGTTGGCGCCGCTCTCGACCTGACCTTCGACGCGCCGCGCCAGGTTTCCTCAATCCGCATCGTCTTCGACAGCGATTTGAACCGCCTTGGCGCGAACAAGTTCAACACGCCTTCCAACTACCCGCTCAACGCCGCCAAGGTCGCCATGCCCGCGCCGCTGACCCGCGACTTCCGCGTGGAGGCGCTCGATGCCGCCACCGGCGCATGGCGCCTTGTTGTCCGCATCGCCAACAACCACAGGCGGCTCGTCACCATCCAATGCGGCGGCGCGCCAGCGACGGCCCTGCGTCTAGTTCCCGAGCGCCTCTGGGGCGGCGGGGAAGTCTGCCATCTCTTCGCCTTCGACTTTACTTGAAGGGTTGAGCCCCCTCATTCCGTCGTGTCTTCGCCGACTTGAGGCAACCCCTTTACGGGGTTGCCGTAAAGTCTCTCCCCCACTTGCCTAGCGGCGGCGCAAAGCTCACGGTATGGGCGGTCGCAGCCATCAACGAAGCCGCACTGGTAGGCCTCGCCGTCGCCGCGACCAATCAGCGGCTGGTCGCGCCACTGGAACCAGTGGCAGCCCACTATCAGCGGGTGGCGAAGCGCGCCTTCCACGAAGCGCGCGTATGAGCGACCGCGCTCTGCCTGGTCTCCAACCGGACAGAGGCTTGCCTTGAACATGCCGCGATCCATGCAGCCGAAGTGGAACTCGCCCAGCAGGATGGGCCGCTCATGCCCCTTCCCGAACATCCGCCCGGAGATGTTGGCGACGGAATTGGCGTAGGCGTTCACGGTGACTACGTCGCAGTATTTGGCGGCCGTCCGCCACAGCACGCCCGCCTGGCGGAAACCCACGAACCGCGAGCCGAGGTAGAGTTTGCCTGGAGCCGCCCGCTCCAGTTCCTCCTTGCAGAGGCGGAAGTAGAGGTCCAGATATGGCTCGGCTCTCTTTTCGCCGACTTCTGGAATCCATTTCTGGAACTGGAGTTCGTTGTCGATGAAGAAGCCGATGCAGAGCGGATCGCGCGCGGCGCGGCGCAGGGTCGCGTCCTCTGCGAACTTGGCTCGGATTGCGACACGCATGTTCTTCTCAAAATCTGGATCCTCGAAATCGTAGATGTGGAACTTCGCATGGCGCTTCACGCCCTTTGCCCTTTCCAGAACGCTGACGACGTAAGGCATCTTGGCCGAATCAAGCAGCTCGCGGGCGCTCCAGTTGCCGATGGTGTTGATGCCCCAGGCGGAGAGCCTGCGCTGCACGAAGGCATAGTAGTCGGGGAGGTAGTCATCCTTGCCGAACTTCTTCGCCAGATTCCAGGCGGGGTAGGCCATCATCCGGCTTGGCGGGACGGGCGTCTCGTGCCAGTTGGGGTGCTTTGTGCCATCGGAGGCGTCGGCGTTGTCGCGGATGACGTCTATGCCCGTCGAGAGGAAGAGATGGCCTTCGGGAGTCACCAGCCACCAGCGTCCGCCATGACGCGCGGTGCGGAAGTGGCCGGTGGCGCGAAGGCGCGGGCCGTCGCGCCACCCGCCGAACTTGTCCCACGACGCCGGACGCGGCGCTGCGGCTAGTTTCGCCTCCTCGCGGGAAAGGTCGGAGCGGAGTTCGTCATCGGAATGCACCTTGGCTGGCCAATCGGAGTGGCGGTATTGGCCGTAGCGGTCAATGAATGGGAAGAAATCGGTGGCCGGAGGAGGCGATGGCAGCGGCTCGCCCTCAAGCCGCAGGTTGGTGAGGCGGCAGTTCACCACCCACTTGAACTCGTCCTCAAAGGGCCACTGGCACTGGAACTCCACGCAGTTGATGTGTTCCGTATCGACCAGGCGCGGCCCCGGAGCGCCCTCCGGCGTGGCGTAGGCGGGATGCGGAAGGAGAATGCGCATGGTGGCATTCTCGCCTGGGTCAAGGCCGATGCCGGTGTTTGCGGCGAGGTTCTTTGTGAAATTGGCGGCGGCATGGTCGGCTGCGGCGCTGTCTGCGCCGCCGCTGGAGATGTGCATGGTGAGGCGCATCTGGCGGTCGGTGGCTAGGTTCTCGACATCAACGGCAAGGTAGCGCGCCTTGGAGAAGTCAAAGCAGCGGGAGCCCTCTGGCGGGTCAAGGCGAAGGCCGCATGACCACTCGGCGCTCGGCATTCGCAGGATGACGGCGTTGTCGCCATCTTCCAGCACAGTTGCACCGTGAATGGCGCGGAGGGTGCATGAGGCGAAGGAAAAGGGCGGGGCTGACGGCAAAGTAGAATCAATGGGTTCTGGACTGCCTATGTGCTCTGGACTGTCTAGATGCTCTAGACTGTCTAGACGCTCTAGGTCTTCTAGATGCTCTAGATTTCCCGGTTGCTCCTGACCCGCCAAGCCTCCCTGCCCGAAGTGGCGGTAGGCCAGCCAGGACGCAACGATGATTATGGTAAAAATGATCAGAAGTTGTTTCATAAAGGTTAGCTGCTTATTTTCGCGATTGTTATCGACATCAATCGGTGGCCGAACGCCGACTGCCGATTACCGGCTACCGGCTGCCGATTGCCGCCGGCATTCGTAAAGTTGCTCCCCAATCTCGCGGACCGCTGCGATCACTTCACGGTAGGGGCGGTCGCAGACATCGACGAGGCCAATGGCGAAGGCCTCGCCGTCGTCGCGGCCAATGAGCGGCTGGTCGCGGTATTGGAACCAGTGGGCGCCTACCACCAGCGGGTTTGAAAGCGCGCCGTGCATGAAGGCACGGAGGGCCTCGGCGCGAGCCTCCTGCGAGGGAAGAGCCACAGGCCCCGCCGCGAACATACCTCGGTCCAGGCACCCGAAGGTGAATGTGCCAATAAGCAGCGGACGCTCCGGCGCGGCCGGAGTGCAGAGCGGCCGCAGTCCTGATGCGTCGCGTAGATGGACATCGGCGATGAGAACGTCGGCGAACTCCGCCGCCGCGTCCCATGCGGTTGCAGGATGCTCCATTCCCGCGAAGGCCGCCGGGAAGAAAAGGCGCTTGGGGGCAAGCTCCTTGATGGCGGCGCGCGCGGCGCGGAAGTAGCGCCGCAGCCATTCGAGGCGGAAGGCCTCGGCATCGGCGGCGAAGCCCGCGCCGGGAAGCGGCGCAGGCAGGCTGGCCAGCTGCGGCCATGTGGCAAGGCACGTGCCCCAGGCGGCGTTGATGGCGGCCAGGGAGCCATATTTGGCGTGGACGCCCTCGAAAAAGGCGTTCTTCGCGGGCGAGGCGCGGAAGTCCTGCGCCATCATCACGGGGATCATCGTCCCAAACGCAAGCTCGTTGTCAATTGAGAGCCCGATGCAGAATGGGTCTTCTACTGCGGCGGCCACGGCCCGCTCGCGATGCGCCTGTGCTAGGACGCCCTCGCGGAAGCGCTCTTCGAAGTCGGGGTGGAAAACATCGTAGATGCGCGTGCCAGGAAGACGCGGGGCGCGGGCGGGCGACTCCAACTCCAGAAGGTAGGGCGTGCGGCCGACGGCGGGGAGGCGCCATGCACCCCAGCGGCCAATCGTGTTGAAGCCCCATGACACGAGCCTCGCGTGAATTAGGCGGTAGTAGTCGGAGAGATAGTCGGCCTTGCCGAACTTGCGCTGGAGGTTCCAGTGAGTGAATGCCATGCCGCCGTTTTTGGGCGGGGGCGTCTCATACCATTCAGGGTGGCGGTGGCCGTTGGCAATGTCGGTCTGGTGGCGCAGGGTGTCCACACCGAAGGAAAAGAACAGGTGGCCTTCAGGTGTGACAAGCCACCAGCGGCCATTGACCTTCTCCGTGCGGAATGCGCCGGTGGCCTCAAGCGCAGGGCCGTCGCGCCAGCCGCCGAAAGAGTCCCATGCTGCCGGCGCGGGGCCAAGAGATGCGCGTTCGGCGGCGAGGTCTGCGGCGAAGTCGCTTTCGTCATGGACCTTCTCCGGCCAGTCGGCGTGGGCGAACTGGCCGAAGCGGTCGATGAAGGGATGCTTCAGCGCGGCGTATGGAACCGCCGGGGAGTTGAGTGTGTAGCGGGGTGTGACCATAGGGAATTAGGGAATAGGGGCTAGGGAGTAGGGAATAGGGGCTAGGGGGAAAATGGGTGTGTGAGATTCGGCTATCGATTGCAATCGGCCACCGATTGCTAACGATTATTGTATCTTATTTCATACATTTCCTCGCCGACGGACCGCGCGACTTCCGCAAGTTGGCCGTATGGCCTGTCGCATACATCGACGAACCCGATCTGGTAGTTTTCACCATCGCCGCGCCCGACAAGGGGCTGGTCACGATACTGGAACCAGTGCGACCCAACGAAGAGCGGGTGCCTGAGCGCGCCTTCCACGACGCGGCGGAAGCTCCTGCCCCGTTCACACTGGTCGCCAACCGGACAGAGCCCCGGCGAGAACATCCCCCGGTGCATCGTGCCGAAGTGGAACTCGGAGTGCAGCACCGGGCGATCGAAATTGTGGGCCGCGTAGTTGCCCTCGCCGAAGACCGCGACGCTGTTGACGTATGAGTTCACCGAAATCACGTCGCACCACTTAGCCGCAGCCTGCCAGAGGGCGGCGGAGTTGCGCAGGCTCTTGAAGCGGCAGCCGAGGTAGAGTTTTCCGGGCGCGGCATTCGTCAGCGCCTCCTTGCAGGCCTTGAAGTAGGGTTCGTAGTATGCCGAGTCGTCAGGGAAGGACAGCTCGTTGTCGATGAAGAACCCTATGCACATCGGGTCCGTGGCGGCATGGGCCAGCGCAGACCCCTGCACGGCGAAGGCGGCCGACACTGCGGCGCGCATTTTCGCGGCGAAGGTGTCGTCAATGGTGTCGTAGAAGCCACTTGAGAGGTATGGCAGACCGGAGGGCTTGGAAACGGCGACGATTGCGTATGGCTTGCGCGAGAGTTTCGTGAGATCCCCGTCCGTCCAGTTGCCGAGGGTGTTTATTCCCCAGGAGTCGAGACGTTGGATGACGAAATCGTAGTAGTCATCCTTGAAGTCTGTCTTGCCGAACTTCTCGCGGAGGTTCCATGTCGGGAACGACATCGACGACTGCGCAGCGCTCACATACCAATTGGGATGGAGACGGCCGTCTGGCGCGTCGCTGTCGATCTTGACCACGTTGATGCCAAGCGAATAGAAAAGGTGGCCGGAGGGCGTGACGAACCACCACTTGCCATTCACCTTTTCCGTCCGGAAATGTCCCGTCGCCTCAAGCTGCGGCCCGTCCTGCCAGCCACCGTATTCGTCCCACGAATCGGGCGCGGCCCTAAGGCTGGCGCGCTCTGCGGCGAGGTCGGCGCGGAGTTCGTCGTATGACGAGACCTTGCTTTTCCACTTGCCGTGAGCGAACTGCCCGAACTTATCGACGAAGGGCAGATAGGCGCCCGGCGCCACGCCGCGCGCCCAGTCCGGGGTTCCCGTCAGCCGCATGTTGGAGATGCGGCAGTTGATGAGGCCGGAGAACTGCCCTTCGTAGGGCCATACCACGAGAAACGCGATGTTCGTGATTGCGGAGGTGTCCAGCGTCCTGACGCCTTTGGCACCGCTTGGGAACGAATAGATGGCCCGATGCGGGAGCTGGAGTTTCAGCGTTGCCTTTTCTCCAGGATCGAGCGCGATGCCGGCGTAGGCGTCGCCGGAAGCGTCCTTGATTTGGAGGCATATCCGCTGCTGGTGGTCTGCCAGGCTCTCAATGTCGGCCGCGAGATAGCGTCCGGAAGAGAGATCGAAGGACGCCTTCCCCGGCGGCGGCAGGAGACGGAGGCCGGACGAATATTCGGCGCTTGAACTGCTCAGGACAACCGCCCCACCGGACTCATACGCGAGCCGTCCGCTGTTCACGGCCTCCACCCTGCCGCGAGCAAGCGAGAGTTCATCTCCGCCCCCATCGCCAGCGGCTGCGGGGCTTGTAGCCGGCATCGCAACCAGCGCCGCCGCTATGATTGCGGCGGCGCGTTGTCTTGACGATTTAGCCATCGTCTTTAGAGCATGATGATCATTGTGTGCGGCTTTGACTGGCACTCGTAGCAGCCAATGTCAATGGCCTTGCCAAACACACGCGGCTTGCCCGCAAGATCGACAGACGGAATGACAGAAGGATCAACGCCCTTGTCATAAAGCGCCCCGCCAGTTTTCGGACGGAAATCGCCATTCACGAAGTTGTTGAAAATATTATTCACGGATGCGACTGTGCAATACTGGTTGAACGCCACGTCGTCCATGACGCAATTGACGACGTTCATATGAGACTCAAAGTTCACCGAGGTGTATTTTCCTGCTACGGTCTCGTAGTTCCCGGCGAAGACCGTGTTGCGGATCGTAGTAGTCCAGGAGTTGCAGAATGAGCCGGCAGACGATGATGTGATTTCGCCGTCAACGGTGTTCGCCACGACTGTGCAGTTTTCGACCACGGCCTGCTCATTACCACCGCCGAAGCGGATGCCGGCCGCTCCGCGCTTGTCGCTCGCCGATGGCACGTAGGTGTTGTAGGCGACAAGCGTGTTGTACATCTTGCCCTTCGACCCGTAGGGGAAGAACACCGCGCCGCCAGCATAGGCGTCCGAGGAAGACGTGCCGGTCACAAGGTTGTTCGAGACGACGCAGTGGGTGAGAATGCTTGTCCCGGCAGATCCGGCGATTTCCACACCGGCGCCAGCGGCGTTGCCGCCATCCGCAACGGCGAGGCCGCCGCGTATGACGCAGTTGGAGACAACGCCGGCCGCAATGCGCAGGTTGCCGCCATACTGGTTCCTCACGCAGCCGTTTGCGATTGTCAGGTTCTCAACGCGGGCGTCGGCGTTGTTCACCTCCATCGTGCGGTGGTAGTAGGTGTCGGGCGTGGCGACTGTGTTGCTGACAACAACCGCGTCGGGCGTGGCGCCAAGGCCGCGGATGGTGATGGCCTTGTTGAAGGAAATCTGGTCACTTGTCGAGTGGACGCCCTCGCCGAGAAGCAGCGTGTATCCATCAAGTGAGGCCTGGACGGCCGTCTTGAGGTTGCCGTAGCCCTTTTCCGGTGTGTCGTAGGGGAAGATGCCGCTTGCAACGTTTCCGGGTGTCACATACACTGTGGACGAAGCCACGCGCGCGTAGCCATCGTATGTCATTTCCGCGTATTCATCCTCGCACTCGTTCGTCGCGGCAATCTTTACGGTGTAAATGCCGGGCGCCGAGTAGGCGTGTGATATCGTCAGGGCTGAAGTTGATTCCTCGGCAGAGCCGTCGCCGAAATCGTAGGTGAAGACAATGTTCTCGGGCGAGGCCGAATTGTCGGTCGAGTGCGTGAATGTGACCGTTGCCGGAGCGAAGGTCTGGCTGTAGGTGGCGCCGTCGATGTGGACGATCATGTCCGGCTTCTGGAACTCATAGCAGCCAATGTCGATGGTGCCGCTCGTGCGCAGCTTGCCGTCGAGGTCCGTCGTTGAAGCGGACGCGCCGCGCGGGTCGGCGACGCCTGCGTCAAGTAGCGCGGAGCCGGACGCCGGACGGTAGTCGCCGTTCTCGTAGTCGGTGAAGTCTTCTTCTGTAATGGTTATCACGCCGAAATCACCGTCCGTCACGATGCGGGCGGAGTTAGATGAGGCACAGCCATAAAACTCAGCTGATGCGTTGTTCGGCAGGTTGCCGCTCCATTCGCTTTCGTTCCCGAAGATGACCACGTTGAAGAAGTGCTGGTTGTTGTTCCAGGCCCAGCAACCGTAGTTCTCGTTGCTCACAATGGTGGAGCTGTAGAGGTAGGCCGTGCCGGTCATCAGGACGCCGCCGCAATGGCTCCCCACGACAAGGCAGTCCTCGGCGATGGCCGTCGAGGAACCAAGCGCGAGGCTGCCGCCGTTGTTGTCATGCGTGTCCGATCCTCCGACGAGCCGGCAGCGCGACATCTTCGCCGTCGAGTCCATATAGACGTTCGCGCCCTTCTTGTCGTTGGCCTGGACGGTGCCGTTGGAAATAACGCAATCGACCATCTGCCCGCCGCCGTTCATGCGGACGTTGCCACCGTCGTTGAGCGCCGTGCCACCATAGATGACGCAATTGGAGACGATGCCGCCATACTGGTAGATGTTGCCGCCGATGTTGTCGTCACAGATGCCGCCATAAATGGTGCAGTTGCGAACCGTGCCGTTATCAAGATAGACATTGCCGCCACGCTTGTGGGTGGAGCCACCGTAGATTTCACAGTCATCAACGACCGCAGCGGAATTGTTCACGTAGAGGTTGCCGCCTGCGGTATTGCCGTTAGCCTTGGCCGTGCCGTCGCGGACGACGCAGTTCGTGAGGGTGCCACCAGACATCTCAATGGCGCCGCCCTTGTCGGCCTGCCAGGTGCCTTCACCAACGATGGTGACATTTTCAAGCCACGAACCAGCGGCCATGCGGAGGGTGCGGTATTCGCCGTGAGATTCAAGGACGACATCCGCGCGCGTTGCGCCTTCCCCAATGAGCTTGGCCTTGAGGTTCGGCCCCCACTTCGCATTGTCCGTCTGGGCGACATAGTCGGGATAGCCGGTTTGGTATGTTCCCGCCGCGACATGGATGACATCACTGCTGTTTGTAGCAGTGATAATCGCCTTGTCTACCGTCGCGAAGGGAGCTTCGGCGGAGGTGCCGGCGTTGTTGTCGTCACCAGTGGTGGCGACATAGTAATCTGCCGCGAATGCGGCGGTGGACGCGGCCACGGCGAACGCCGCCAGTGGCAGGATGCATTGCTTCATTTGTTTTTGAACCTTTCTCAGTTCGTTTGGTTAATAATTTGGCAGGAGGCCGCGACTACGCCACAGCACTGCACGAGTAAATAATACCAAACCACCAGCCCGCCGTCAAGTAATTTTTTTCGCCCAAGTTTGGTTGAAAAGTGCAATATCAAATGGAACGAAATTCAAAGGGTCAAAGAATGGGCAAGGAAAACTCACGAAGAAGGTCGGGAGAGGCACTGCGGGTGGCGCCAGGCAAGAGTGCCCGCCCAGATGGCGAAGGATACGATTAGCGTCTTCTGCGATGTCGGGACATACGGGCTGAATGGAATGGACTTGAGATTGATGCAGAGGGCGAAGACGGTGACCACCACGGCAAACCAAACCAGCCAGACGATGTCAGCCAACTTGCCTCGCCGGAGACAGGCTATGAGAACGGCAATCCCGCCGCCGACTGACATGAAGCAGCCAATGTTGTGGATGTCCATGTTGACGTTCTCCGGCACGAAGGCGATGGCGCACAGCCCCGCAACATTGACCGCCCCGCCCCAGCCAATGGCGAAGCGCCGCCAGCCGCGCTCTTCGCGGACAAGCCGCGCCCACACCGTCCCAACCGAAATGCCTGAGAGGAGCATTCCGGCAATGAACCACCAGTGGCAAGCGGGGTATGGCACATTGCGGACCTCCGTGCGGCCAAGGGCGCTCAGCATTTGAAGGAACGGGTTGTAGCCGCCGCCCGGATAGAGGAATCCGGCAATGGTGAAGCAGGCGAAGGCCGCCGCGCCGAGGATTAGCACCAGGGGCCTTGCGTCGATGCGCCCGCTTGGGAAGCGCCATTCGCCATGCCAGAGCAACGACGCCAGGAGAAGGAACTCTGACGCGAGATAGGTGGGGCGAATGAGCGAGTCGCAAGCCGCCGCGCCAAGGAAGCCGCCGCCAATCATCATGTCCGAGAAAAACAGGAGTCCGATGCCGGCGAAGTAGATGACGCGACGCGACGCCAGCGCCGTGGCGAAGGAAAGCGCAGTCAGGGTCGAGTAGATGCCGACGGCCCACTGCCCGGCTGGCTTAAGGACAGGAGCTCCAAGCCTACCGTAAACGAAAAGGACGAGCGGGAGGGCCACGGCGAGAAAGACGCGACCATCGGGGCGCGCCTCGCGCAGCTGCCCGACAGTCCAAAGGCCATGGGCCAAGCCGAATCCCGCGACGCCAATCAGGAACTCTGAGGAGTCCCTTGGCGCAGCGCGTATGGCCAGGAAGTAATCCCCTATGAGAACTGCGGAGCAGAACCCCGCCAGCATCCAGCACCGCCGCCATGAGAACCAGTTGCCCATTTCCTTGTGTTTCCTTTATAAAGTGTGGCTACAACCCAAGCAACTGGCTAAAGGGAACGATTGCGTCAAAGAAACCTTCGGTCTCCACGATTGGCGCGAGCGCTCCGTCATACACTAGCACGGGACGCGCGGATTTTCCGCGAGGCATTGAAAGTTTCGAGATTTTCCCCTCTACCTCGTCAATGACTTCCCGACCGATTTCCCGCTTGCGCTTGATTTCAACCACGTAGTTGCTGTGCTTGGTTTGCAAAAGGAGATCAATTTGGAGCCCACCTTCCCCGTCGCTCTTTCTCCGGCGCGAATAAGGTGCTGCAGACTCTATCAGTGAATTGCCTATGTGAAGCGGGTCTATAAGGGCTGCGAAGTGGTTGAGTACAAGGTTTTCAAACTGCAGCCCCATGATGGCATCCCATCCGTCCAGCGCCTCCAATGCCACGAACCTGAAGGCTCCAGAGTCAATGATTTCCTTTCTGGGTTCTATGTGCCGCAAATAGAATCGCGAGTAGTTGTCCTTCAGTCGATACCGTGCCTCCCGCACCACATGCCCCGTCTCCGGATTCTTTCCGGCGTCGGATGCGACAAGCCCTGCCTCCTCCAACTGTTCCATGGCCTCGCTAATCTTCCCGCCCTTGCCAGCCTTGATGGCCGCCGCAGTCTCTGAAACAGAAAGCGCACGCCCGGCGAGCGCCCGGACAATCTTTCCAGAGAGGGTCGGCAGTTTGGTTATGACATCCGAGAACATCTCGTCGAAGTCAATGCGGAGAATCGAATTTGGACGGAACGCAAGCCGCGCAATATTTTCCGATGCGGAAGCGCCGGGGTCAATTTCCTTCAGGTATCTGGGAACGCCGCCGGTAACGGACAGCACATCGACGATCTCCCGCGTCTCCACCCTTGCCGCAGCGCGCCCCCAGAATTTCACGCATTCCTTCAATGGCAGTTCCTTCACGACAATGTCCAGCGAGCGGCGTCCGAAGAATGCGCCGTTCTCGACGAAATGCTCCTTGATCCAGCCTGAAACGCTTCCGCAAACAACAACAATCAGGCGATCGTGCCTTGACCAGTAGTCATCCCATGCGATTTTCAAAAGGTCGGCAAACGTTTCGTCGTAATGTCCAAGCCAGGACACTTCATCAAGCAGGACAACCGTCCGCTCACCATCATTGATTTCACGGTCCAGTCGAATGAAGGCTTTGAGCCAATTGTCAGGGATGCTGTCCTCCGCCCGTGTCTGTGCGGCAAGTTCCCTTGCGAAAGTCTTCAATTCCGTCGCATCGGAATACCCAGGTTTTGGGCGGACGCCTTCAATTCGAATGAAACGCGCCTTTGACTTTTTCGCAAACATTTCTATGAGGGTGGATTTGCCTATGCGACGGCGGCCGCGGCAAGTCACAAGCGACCCGCCTCGCTTGCCCCAAAGGGCCATCAAATCACCAATTTCCCCTTCGCGTCCAAAGAAATCCATGGCAAAAACTCCTATACTATTTGCGAATAATTATATCATGAAAAGGGTGATTTGGCGACCATTTTTTGGTTCACCTATTCGCAAAAAAGCCGATTAGGTGAACCAAAATCACCTCGTTTTTTGGTTCACCTATTCGCGAAAAAACCGATTAGGTGAACCTGGAGAGACAACGAACCCTTGCATTTGGTGTAAGAAAGCGATTGTTGGAAACATGTTTTTGGTGTATATCCGCCTAGCGTGGACTACTTCGGTTCTTCCAAGTTTTTTGTGGAACGTGAATCTACATTGTTCACAAATATCAATGCCATTGTTTCAGCCGCAAAGGACGCAGAGTCCACAAAGGCATTTCGCCCTCGACTGCGGAAGCATTCCCAGTAGGCGCTACCGCGCCGAACATTGGAAACTGCCGGGGATGCGCGGAACGCATTTCGCGGCGAAACTGTCGCCACGCTGAAGCGAGCTTCGCGCGTCGCCAGCCCTGCCGCACGGCCTGTGGCCGCCCCCGGCAGATTGGGAAGGCCGCCTTGCGGCATGGGAAAGCCAGGAAAGTCAAAGGTCGAAGGGCGAAGGTCGAAGGGCGAAGGGCGAAGGGCAAAGGTCGGGAGGGACGCGCTTTGTCGCGTCCGGTGAGATTTGGGAGGGACGCGCTTTGTCGCGTCCGCAGTGGCCCGGACGAAGCCGGGCCCTCCCTTCCAAGACAGGAAATAGCAAACGATCAAAACGGTCAAAGTAACAATGCATTTTAAATTGTCTGTCCCTTTATGCGGTCACATGCGAGCCAGCTGGCCCAGGCAGCGAAGGAGACGATGAGGACTTTTTGAGCGCGAGAATCGAACAATGTTGTGGAAATGGACGTCCACGTTTTCCGAGCCGTGCGTGATGCCGCATAACTCTGCCGCGTGGATCGCGCTTCATTCGCCAGCGGCAAGCCTAAGTATTTTGCCACGCAGTTCCGCATCAGTTTTGGGATTTTCAGAAAGAACAAGGTTTCTGTCCTCCTCAAGGCGGACCATTATGGAACTGGCAATCTCTCGCACATCTCCAATAGGCGTATTGTCCGAGCGCTTTTCTAATCGTGCGACGAGTCGCCACAGGCGCAGGCAATCGAACGACAATCTGGTCATCCGCACATTGAAGGAAAGCGCAGGATCACCAGCCACGGCTTCTTCCGCCCTGCGCCATAGTTCAACGCCGAGGTCGATGGCGTCGTCAGTGATTGCGGTGCTTTCGGGACCAAGGTAACTGGTGAGCGGGTGTTTGCCAGATGCGGAGTGTTTCAGCTGCAACTGGTGCGTCTCCTCGAACCATTCGCGCACGAACGGCGCCGCAGGGCCGTAGAAGCCGACGAAGAAGTCATCAAGAAGCGGCTTGAGCGGCTGAGCGGGGTTCCACATAAGCTTCGCGGTTATCCAGGTCTTGAGTTCGGCAAAGTCGGCGTGGCTACCCCTGTTGTCGCCCTGGGAAAAGAGATAGCGGACGTTGTTGTCGTGGAAGAAGCGGATGTTTTCGGCAAGGGCGTAAACGTTAGGGTAGGGGATGGTGTAATTTGCGTAGTTGACTGTGTAGTCCCAAATGAAAATGCGGTCATTTTGAAGACTCCACTCTTTTAAATCGCGCCGGAAGTCCACACACCCTCTCCATTCGCTTTCCGCAATCGGGAGCGCGAAGTCGCATCCGAGGGTGCATATGCATACAATGACGTTGCGGCGAAGGCGCGTCTTGGCCGGCGGCTTGCGCGACCACATGTAGGCGAGCGTCTCAACAACGGCGTCCGGGAATTCCTTCTCAACATCCTCAGCAACGGCGTTGACGAATCGGAAAAGCGTTCCAGCCTGCGAGTCCTCCTCCTTGTTCACGGCACTGCAGTCTGGGCACTGGCAGACGTTGCCGTGGTCTTGCTGCGATACGCCGTAGAACCTGGCGCCGGGGTCTTGGCGGATACGCGCAAGGACGTTGGATGTCACGATGCGCAGCACATCGGGGTTCGTGAGGCATGGTTGCCAGCTGGTGCCGCGCGGCGGGCCGTTGGTGGAGCGTTTCCCGTCAAGCATGCAGTAGTATTCGGGATGTTCCGCGAAGTATTCGCCGGGAGGGATTAGTTCACCGAAGGTGTGCGCTATCGCAAGTCCTTTTCCAAAGCGCCAGTCATCGCCGCCATATTTTGCGGCGATGGTGCCCCACTTGTGGCCATTGGCGCGGAGGCGCGCCTCGAACTCCGGGTGACGGCGCACATCGTACCAGAAGGGCTCGCGCATCTCAAAGGCCGGAACCTGCGATTCGTCGAAGCCATTCGGCAGGGCAATGCGGTCGAGGCGTGGAATCCGCGAATGCCACGAAGAATACCAGCGGCACCCCGCGAAGCGCTCCAGCACCTCATAGACGCCATAGAGGACGCCGCGCTCGCCGCCGCCCTCGATGAGGAGGCGGTCGCCGGAGACGGCGATGCGGAAGGCGTCCGCGTTAAGCGGTTGAGCGCCAATCCCCGTTCCCCGTTCCCCGTTTCCTGTTCCCCTCGTCGCCAGCACCACGGCCTTGCCCGTGGTGCTGGCGACGACCGGCAACTCAACGCCCGTCGTCTCGCAGACGAAGCGCCGCAGCTCCTGCGCGGCGTATTGGACGCACTCGCCGGCATCCCCGGCCACGACGATGGCGCATTCGGCGGGCTTGCCGCGTTCGGCCAGGATGAACTCGTCGGCGAAAGATGGCGCTGCCACTAGCTCCGCGAGGACTGAAATTGAGATGCCAACGGCGAAGGCGCAGAATGATTTTCCCATTGAGATTCCACTGATGGTTCCCAGACTTATGCTAATGCCGGTTTCTTGCCTACCTCATTATTACCATGGTGAACGGAGGCGCTTCAAGGCACTCGTAGCAGCCGATGTCCGGCGCGGCGCCGAACACGCGCGCGTTTCCGAAAAGGTCGATCGCAGACGCCATCCAGCCTTCCGTTCTCCCCGCGTCGACGCAGGGCGAGGTCGGTTTCAGCGAGTAGTCGCCGCCAGCGGCGTTTTTGAACTTTGGGTTCGCAACGAAGCAACCGTTGGCCACCATCATGTGTTCCGTTGCGCCGGGCCACGAAAGGCAGTTGAGCCAGGTGCCGAAATCGTCTGACCAGTCGCGGTCGGCTTCCGATCCGTTCGTCTTGTTGTCCGCCAGGACCGTGTTGACGATACGGCCCCCCCAGCTCTGGCAGAGGCCACCTCCGGCGTAGTCCTCGTCCGTTCGGTTCGCGGCGACGGTGCAGTTGGCCACTTCCCAGGCGTTCGACGAGGCGCAGTAGAGCGCACCGCCCTGTCGTCCGGAATGGTTCCCCGCGAAGAAGGAATTGCGGATGGTGAAGGGCGTCGCGTTGTCATCCGGGATTTCCTTAAGGTAAACGGCGCCTCCCATGTAGGCGGAGGTGTTGTTCGTGAAAACGCAGCGTTCAAACGTCGCGAATACGGGCGTCGTGTCATTCGGCGCGGTGGCGATGGCGCCGCCATATCTCCCGTAGTTGCCCGCGAAAACGCAATTTGTGGAGGCACAACGACCGCCTGTCGCCTGGGCGCGGAGCATCACGGCACCGCCAACAGCCGATGTAGCGGCGCGGTTACCTTCGAATAGGCAACTGTCGAGCGTGAGTTTCGCCGAGCCAATCAGGTAGATTCCACCGCCGCCGCGCAGATTCGAGCCCTTGGCAACCGTGTTGGAGACGAACGTGCAGTTCACGAATGAGGCATCGGCTCCGGCGCTTCTGATATACGCCGCGCCGCCACCGGCCTCGTCGGCCTTGTTGGCATCGAAAAGGCAATTCTCAACGCGCAACGCCCCGAGGATGTAGAGTGCGCCGCCACCATAGACGTCGCCACTGCCGCTCACGGAATTGCGCAGGAAGCGGCAGTCGGTGATAAGACCTCCGCTCGCTCCGATTTGGATTGCCCCGCCTGCTTGTTTGACGATGTTGTCTGAAAATTCACAGTCGGCCACAAAGGGATTGGCTCCTTCAAGCATAACCGTCGCGGAGCCGTTTTCGGAGGCGTTGCCCGAGACGATGCAGTTTGTCATGCAGAAATTGTCCTTGGGCGTATAAACCGCGCCGCCCGTGCTGGTGTCCGTCTGGACATTGCCACGAATGGTGCAGCCCTCGATGTAGCCCACGCCGGCGACGCCCGCGAACCGGACGGCCGTGTTCGTCTGCACAGTGCAGTCGATAAGTCGCCCAAGGCCGGAGAATGTCCCGTTCGCCTCGTCGGCCATGACAGGCGCGGCGTATTTGGCCGTCGCCGTGTTGCCCTGAATTAGGCATTTGCGTGCCGTCGCGTTCGTTGCGCAGAAGGTTATGCCACAGCCATGATAGCCAGCGGCGTTGTTGCTTATGACGCAATCGACGAGCAAGGCACCTTCGCTCAAAAGCGTCACACCCGCAGCCTTTCCCTTGTAATTCGTGCCTGAATAGGCGTTTGTGCATCCGCGCACGATGCAGTTCGTGACGATGGTCGGAATATTGTGTCCAGCTGTCCCAATGGCGATTCCACCCGCGCTACCTGTTTGGCCGGTTGTGTTGGATGTGACGCCTCTCTGCAAGGTGATGCCATCCACCGTGACTGCGCCATTGGCAATCATAACTTTGAAGGCACCGTGGGCATCAAGGACTACATCTTCGGGATTCCCCGTTGAGCCGCGAACGATGACGCGACGCGATTCGGATGTGCCCGCCGTCATCCTGAGAGTGTCGGAAAGGGTATAGACACCCGGCGCGATGACGATTTCCCCGGCGGTGTTCTTGTTGTGCAGCTGTTCGAATGCCTTTGCGGGCGTGGCGAATGGCGCCGCCGCACTCGTGCCATCGTTGTCATCGCTGCCAGATGGCGCAACATAGTATGTGGCCGCAGACGCCCCGATGGCGCAAAGCGCGGACAAGAGAACTGCTGACTTCGTTATGTTCATTGTGTACTCCTTGACTTGCTAGGGATTATTCGGGACACGCGCCCCAATTTCGCGGAAATAATAATAACACCAAAAGGAAAAGTTGTCAAACACTTCCGCAAAAACCACCATATTAGCCTACATAATTGAGGCTAGGATGCCACGCTTAATGCCTTGCCCAGAGACATTCGACATCCGGCATCCGACATCCCGGACGACAACCGACCATCGAAAAGTCGAATGTCGGGGCGGGTGTCGGTTGTCGGCCGTCGGATGTTCCGAAACCTTGATGCGACGGGCCGTTTCAGGCATCGGCGAAGAGGTCGTCGAGCGTCACCTCGGACTGGATGTCGTTCCAGTATGCGTTGCGGACAAGGCCATGCGTGGTGACCATCGTCACGTGAATGGACTTGCCGGGGCCGACCATCTTTGAAAAAGCCTCGGCACGGTTCGCAATCTTGCAGTCCTCCTCGGCGTCAATGGCGTATTCGCCCCTTGACCATTTCATCTCGCACATGTTCACTATGCCGTCCGCCCTTGCAAGCAGCAGGTCGATCTGCGCCCCGCGCAACTCGCGCGACGCTGTGCGTTTCCACGAATAGACATCGGTGTGGACACCCGATATCCCAAGCGCCTTCTTTATCTGCGGGACATGCTCAAGGCAGAGCCGCTCGAACGCGAAGCCACGCCATTCGTTCTTCTCGCCCTGACCTACCGATTCCGTCCAGTAATCCCCGTCCCGCGAATGGTTCCCTCTGACAAACCGCAGCCAGAAAAGCGAAAAGTTGTCGGTCAGCTGGTAGAGGCCACCATTGACGCCGCCGGCCGGCAGATAGTGGCGGATGAGCCCGGATTCCTCCAAGTCGGCCAGCTGGAGCGTGAGGTTCCCGCTGCTTTGCGCGCCTAGCGCCTCCACGAGTTCGTCGCGGCCCAATCCATCCCGCCTCGCACCCAACGCGGCGACAATCTTCTCGTATGGCCCCGGATTCGAATAGAGCGACGCATAGAGCTCCTCGAACTCGTTGCGCAGCCCGTCGCCTTTCCCGAAGAAAAGCCCGTCGAAATTCTGGCCGGGGCTTTTCCCTTTTTCAAGAAGGCTCCAGTAGTATGCGACTCCCCCAAGGGCCATGTAGCACTCGGCGATGTGCGTCCGCCCGTATCCAAGTCCCAGTTCCTTCGCGTATGCCTCGCATTCCGCAAGCGTGAAAGGCTGGAGTTTTATTTGCGTCCTGATCCGGTTGTAGAGTCCGCCGGCGTTTCGGTTGAGTTTCTTGACGATCCACGATGTCGCCGAGCCGCACGCGATAAGCAGGATGTCCTTGCGGCCGCTTGCCCACTCGTTCCAAAAGCTTTCGAGAGCCGTCAGGAACCCGGAACCATGCGTGTCCATCCATGGCATCTCGTCAATGAACACGGCCTTTTTCCCTTCCGGCTCCGACTCCAGGAACATTTCAAGTTCATTGAACGCCTGAAGCCATGAGGTCAGCTTTGGACATTTCTCCCAGCCGTGCCTGATGAGGGCGAAGCGGAACTTGTCGAGCTGTTCTCGCTTAACGCCCTTCTTGACACCGGCCACATGGAACGCGAACTTGTAGCCGAACACTTCGTTCACCAGAAACGTCTTCCCTATACGGCGCCTGCCATATATTGAGACGAACTCCGAATACGGGGATTCCCAAGCAGCCCTCAACCGCCTGGTCTCTTCTTTTCTGCCAATCAT
Source organism: Kiritimatiellia bacterium (assembly GCA_017962605.1). GTDB lineage: Bacteria > Verrucomicrobiota > Kiritimatiellia > RFP12 > JAAYLN01 > RGIG5952. The sequence continues at coordinate 50,243 of JAGCUY010000038.1, forward strand.
CCAGTCTTGCCTCCTTGCCGAAAATATATGGAAACATAATACCACAGCAAGGCAACTTTGGCAAGCGAACTCGCAATTTTCGTGAGTTCGTCGGCCAAAGTTCTCGTTTTTAAGCGACTTTGGCAAGTGAACTCGCGGTTTTTGTGAGTTCATCGTCCAAAGTTCTCGTTTTTAAGCGACTTTGGCCATTGAGCACACCACTCGCCCAACCCGTAATTGATATTTGTGATTTGTGAACAATTGTGTCAATTGAGATTTGTGAACATTGGTCATGGGGCAGATGGGGGAGGGCGCTACAGACTGTCGCCTGGAATGAAGGTGAGTTCCGGGCGCGGCAGCGCGGGGCGCTTCCCTTCAAGCACCGCCAACGTATAGTCGGCTGCGGCGTCGGCGCAGACCGTCGGGTCGCACTCGATGCGGGCTAGCGGAACTCCCGCCACCGGCTCGTCGCCTCGGTTGCAGTAGGTGACGACCTTCACGTCATCCGGGATGCGCAGCCCCGCCTCCAGCAGCGCGACGATTCCGCCCGATGCGAGGTAGTCGTCGTCAAAGAGAATGGCGTTTGGAGGATTGCGCCTGTTGCGCTCGACGGCGAAGAACCTGGCCACGGCGGCATGGCCGCATCGACGCACGTCGGACATCGACCAGGGCGAGTCATCGTCCCACCGGCAGAGGACGCGCCGCACCTCAAGTCCGGCGGCGGTCATCGTCTGCTTGAATTCGCGGTCGATTCGTCGCTCGTAGTCGAACTCGACGACACGCCGGACACCGCACGAACGCATTGCGGAGGCCATGTCGGCAAAGGCGCGGCTGAAGTTTGGGCGAATCGCGGCGTTGGTGCCGGCCGTTCCGGCGGGGCCGAAGTCCAGCGCGGCGTAGGGGACGCTCGCGGCGGCGAGGCATGCCGCTATCTGGCGCGAGCTGGAAAGCCCAATCGCAAACGAGGCGCCGTTGGCGAGCTGTCGCAGAAGCGGAGCGAGGTCTGCGGAGCCGTCATGGGCGCCCGCGATGCCGACGGGCACGAAGTCCCATCCGGCGGAGCAGAAGCGCGCGGAGAGGCGCAGCGACACCTCCTGCTCGAAATAAGAGCCGTGCGCGCCCAAGTCGATGAATAGGATGCGCCCCTTCCATGGCGGGGCTGCGCGGTCGGCCACCACTGCGCCCACGTTCTGGCGAAGGACAACCAGCCCTTCGTCGCGAAGGCGCCTCAGCGCGTGGCGGATTGCGTATTCGCCGGCTCCGAAGCGGATGCGGAGGGTGTCGAGGTCGGGAAGAGTCGCGCCGGCCCGCCAAAGACCATCGGCGAACTCGCGGCGCAGCGCGCTGGCGATTCTATCTGACATGCATCTATGCATGCCGCCGATGATACCACATCGCCCCATCCCTCGCAAGCAATAAAATACCTGGCAGATAGGAGAAACACGCAACTCGCTCTGTGAACTCGCCACCACGGTTGTGATAATTTGACATGCCTGGTGCCTTTTGATAGCCTAGTCGCGTTTGGTTTCAAAATGGACAACGAATTCATCAAATCCGCAGTGGCAGACATAGAATCAACGCCTGACTTGCTTGAACGCTCGCTCAAGCTTGCAGGGAGGTAGAGAATGGCTAGCGAAGGGAAGGAACCCATCCGGCTAACATGGGCGGAGTGGCAGCGGGGGCGCGCCGCAAAGCGCGAAGCTCTGGCCAAAAAGGGACTCTCCGAGCCATGCCGCCGTTCCACGGCAAAGCCCGCAGCCAGGGCGGCGGCTCTGGCGCAGAGCGCCTTGAAGGCTTAGGGAATCTCACCGCCTCGGGTGGAACTTGCGGTGGACGTCAAGGACCCGCTCGACATCGACGTGGGTGTATATCTGCGTAGTGGCGATGTCGGCGTGGCCAAGCATTTCCTGGATCGGGCGGATGCCCGCGCCATGCGACAGCAAATGAGAGGCGAAGCAGTGGCGCAGCGTATGCGGGTGGACATGCCCCCATATCCCCGCCTTCTTCGCCGCCTCCACCACGATGTTCCAGAGCATCTGCCGCGTCAACGGCTTCCCGCCCCTCGACGAGAGGAAAAGGCATACGGCTCCGCGCTCCTTGTCCAGCGCCGGACGTCCAGCCTCAAGATAGCGCACGATCGCCCCAATGGCGCTTTGTCCAATCGGGACGACTCTCTCCTTGCTCCCCTTCCCTATGCACCGCAGCATGGCTTCTGGGAGGTTCACATCGTCAAGGCGAAGCGAAATCAACTCCGAGGCGCGAAGCCCGCAGGCGTAGAGAAGCTCCATCATCGCCCTGTTGCGGAGGTCGAGCGGCTTGTCGCCGTCAAAGGCCGAGACAATGGCCGCCGCCTGCTCTTCGGTAAGGCAGTCGGGAAGATGGCGCGGCAGCTTGGGACGCTCTATCGCCTCGGTTGGGTTGTTCTTGACCGCGCCTTCCCCGACGAGCCAGCCGTAGAATGTGCGGAGGGCCATCAGGCGACGCGAGAGCGTGGTGGGCGCAAGGCGGCGGTCGCGTTCTGCGGCGATGAAGTCGAGGACGTCGCGGCGCGTGGCATCCAGTAGGTCGCGACCACGCTGAGGCTGCGACAGGAAGGTGGCGAAAATGGAGACGTCGCGGCGGTAGGCGGCGCCGGTGTTGGCGGACAGGCCAAGGGCCAGCGCCATCTGCGCAGCCAGTTCAGCGGCTTCCGTGCGCTCGGGGGCCGGACTACTGGGCCTTCTTCGGTTCTCCCTTGAAGTCGTTGGCATCGTAGCCAATGTCCTTGATTGCATGCTCGATGTTCTTGATGCCAAGCTTCATCGAATCATAGTGGACTGTCAAAACGCCGTCCTTGAAGGTTGCTCCGGCGGCATCGACGCCGTCGATTGCGCCAATCGCGGCGCGGATCTCAGCCTGGACAGCGGCCGTGGTGGCCTGCGGGACGCGCACCTCGGTCACGCGGATGTCTCGCTGGCGGCAGCCAGCGAGGATCGCTGCGGCGCATAGCGCCACCGCCGCATATTTGAAACCCGAAACCCGAAAACCGAAAACCGAACTATTCATTTTGCCTCCTAAGAGATTACACACTCTCATCGTCCTTGATCTTGATCGTGCGGAAGCGCCGGACACCCGAGGGCAGCGGCCTCACGCCCTTCTTTGCAATCACATGCTCGCATGTCGCCTCCGGACAGCCATGCTCGAAGGCGACGCAGCACTTGATCTGCTGGCAGAAGCCGTTGAGATTGTCGGGGTCAAGGGCGATGTTCTGATCCTTGGCCATGCGGATGGAAATCTTTATCGCCGTCGGGCGCTTCAGCCAGGTCGAGCAGCAGCAGGGGCGGCCGCAAAGGCCAATCCCGCCCAGCTTCGCCGCGAGGTCGCGGTTGTAATAGGCCGATTGCTTGTTGGCGCGCCCGGGGCCTTGCGCGTTTTTCTGCTGGGGGTAGGTGTTCATTTTCGCCTTGCTCCAAAATCGATGCGGTCAAACCAGTATGGGAATACCATTGCGTCAGGGAGGTTGCGCTCCTCCAGCTGGGCGGCGAGGCTTTCGACGGCCTCGACATTGGCGATTGCCGTGGCGAGCGGGATGCGCGCGGCGCGTTCGCGAATGGCGTCCGCGTATGCGGCGTAGTGTATTGGGGCATCGCCGCCGGCGGCGGCCACGGCCAGGAGGTCGCGGAGCCAGCGCTGGATCGTCACGATAAGCAGCGAGCGCTTCTGACGGTATAGGGCCGTGACGCGCGCCTCCTCCTCGTCCTTGTCAACATTGACGCCCTCGTCCTCGGTGTCGGCGGCTTCGGCCTTGGCTTCCTCCTCTGCCTCTTCGCGCATTTCCTCGAGGATGGCGAGCGCCTTCTGCGAGTAGGCATTGGCGGCGAAGGGGCCGGTGGCGCCAATTGAAGAGAGGAGGTCCAGCAGCGGCTCGAAGTACTTTGGCTCAAGCTCAGCGGGCGGTGAGGAAAGGGCTATCGACTCGCAGCGCGACGTGATGGTTGGCAGCAGGGTCTGCGGCGCGTCGGTGAGGAGAAGCAGAAGCGTCTGCGGCGGCGGCTCCTCCAGTGTCTTAAGAAGGGCGTTGGCCGCCGCGTTGTTGAGACGGTCTGCAAACTCGATGACGCCGAACTTCCAGCCGCCGAGGAGTGCCGTCTCGTTGAGCCACGGTATGAAATACGGGGGCGGGATCTTGTTGTCGGTGCCGGGAGGCCCGCGCCGCATCTGGTCAACGGAGATGACGCGCGACTTTTTCATCGGGCGGAGCCAAAAGGCATCGGGGAAGGTGCGGGCGGCGATTTGGCGGCAGGAGTCGCATTGGCCGCAGGGGCTGGCGCCGCCGCCCTTGCACGCCACGAGCTGCATGGCGAATGTGGCGAAGTCGGCGGCGGCCCCGCGCGGCGGCCCCACGATGATGTAGGCGTGCGCAAGGCGTCCGGAGGCGAAGGCCGTGCGGAAATAAGCCTGTGCCTCGGCCATCAACATGGCGAACCCTCTTTGTGCGTGGCATCAGCCCCAAAAGGAGCGAAGCGCCGTTCCGCTTCGCACCAGATGGCGGCGGCGGTTTCCTCAAGCGGGCGCTCGGTGTCGATGCGCACGATGCGACCGGGGGCGGCGGCAGCGATGGCCTCGAAGCCCTCACGCACGCGGCGGTGAAAGTCGTCTTCCTCACGCTCGAAGCGGTCCGCGCCCACGCCAGTGCCGTAGCGGGCGTCGAGGCGGCCATTGCGCGTCTCGACGGATGCCTCCAAAAGGAAGGTCAGGTCTGGCACGAGGCCGCCGGTGGCGAAGTCGATGAGAGCGCGGAGGGAGGCGAGGTCGAAGCCGCGCCCGTAGCCTTGGTAGGCAAGGGTGGAGTCGGAGAAGCGGTCGCATAGCACCCATGCGCCGCGCTCAATGGCCGGCCTGATCACGTTGCTGATCAACTGGGCCCGGCTGGCGCAGAAGAGCAGCGCCTCCGCCTCCGGCGTAGGCGGCTCGCCGCCGGCGTCGAACTGCAGCAGGCCGCGTATGGCCTCGCAGAGCGGGGTCCCGCCCGGCTCGCGGGTCAGCACCGTCTCCACGCCGAGGCCGCGCAGGCGTTCGGCGAGGAGGGCGATGTGGGTGGTCTTGCCGCAGCCTTCGCCGCCTTCAAAAGATATGAAGCAGCCGGTCACAGTTTCTGAACCTTCTGCCCCTGCTTGGTGTCCTTGACTTCCCAGCCCATTCCCTTGAGCTGGTCACGGAGCTGGTCGGAGGCGGCCCAGTCCTTGGCGGTGCGGGCTGCCGCGCGGGCGTCGAGAAGCGACTGGACTTCGGCAGGGATCGCCTCTTCGGCGGCGGGCTTGCCGACGTAGATGAAGGCGAGCACTTCGTCCATGCGGCGGAGGGCGGCCTCGATTGGCACGGCGATGGCCGCCGCCTCACCGGGCGCAGCGGCGTCAAGGGCGGCGTTGCCGTCGCGGACAAGGCCGAAGAGCGCCGCCAGGGCATTGGGGGTGTTGAGGTCGTCGGTGAGCGCCGCCGAGAAGGCTTCGAGGGCCTTGGACGCCGCCGTGGCAGGCGCAGTCTGAAGGACTGCGCCGACAGGACGGGAGGGCTCGCCAATGGAAACGGCATCGGTTCCCTTCGCCTCGGCGAGGCGCTGGGTAAAGGCGTCGATGCGGGAGAGGGCGGAGCGGGCCGCCGCCAGCGCGTCGAAGGTGAAGTTCAGTGTCTGGCGGTAGTGGCCGTTCACGAGGACGAAGCGGATCTCGCGGCCTGTCCAGCCACGGTTAAAGAGGTCGCGGAGGGTGTAGAAGTTGCCGAGAGACTTCGACATCTTCTCGCCGTTGAGGCGCAGGTGGGCGCAGTGCATCCAGAGGCGGGCGAAGGGCTTGCCGGTGGCGCCTTCCGCCTGCGCCGTCTCGTTGGCGTGGTGCGGGAAGAGGTTGTCGATGCCGCCGGTGTGGATGTCGAAGGTCTCGCCGAGATACTTCATCGACATCGCCGAGCACTCGATGTGCCAGCCCGGGCGGCCAGGCCCCCAGGGGGAATCCCATACGACGTCGCCGTCGTCGTCTGAGTGCGCTTTCCAGAGGGCGAAGTCGCCAACGGCGACCTTGTCGTATTCATCCTGCGAGACACGGGCGCCGCCCTGCATGCCTTCGAGGTCGATGTGGGCCGGATGGCCGTAGCCGGCGAACTTGGCCACGGAGAAATAGACCGAGCCGTCGTCGGACTTGTAGGCAAGGCCCTTGTCGAAGAGCGCATGGATGAGGGCCAGCATCTCGGGAATGTGGTCGGTCGCGGCGGGGTATTTGGCGGCCGGAGTGATGCCGAGCGACTTGATGTCCTCGAAGAAGGCGTCGATGTAGGGCTTGGTGTATTGCTTCAGCGGGATGCCGGCGGCCTTGGCGCCGCGGATGGTCTTGTCATCCACGTCGGTGAGGTTCATGATCTGCGTGACCTTGTAGCCGGCGAAGGCTAGGGCGCGGTGCAGGATGTCCTCGAAGACGTATGCGCGGAAGTTGCCGATGTGGGCGAAGTTGTAAACGGTGGGGCCGCAGGTGTACATCCTCGCCTCGCCCTCGTGGAGCGGCTCGAATGGGCGCACTGTGCGCGTTGCGGTGTCGTAGAAGTTCAGTTGCATGGTCGTTTTTCCTAGTTTTTCCTAAGGCGTTCGATGAACTCGTGGCATTCGCCGACGGACTGCCCTTCAATGCAGATGCGGTGCCAGAGTTCGAGGTTGATGAGAATCCAGAGGCGGAAGTTGTGGTCGGCCTTGCCGCCGATATGCTCCTCGACGAGGCGGTCGATGGCCTCCTGGCGGAAGAGGCCGAGCTCGACGAAGCGCGACTCGCGGAAGAGGTTCCGCTGGAAGGGCGCGAGGTCGGAGCGCAGCCACTTCGCAATTGGGAAGCCGAATCCCTGCTTGGGGCGGTCGACGAGATCGGCGCCCATGTAGCGCTTGGCGACGTTGCGGAGGATGTACTTGAGGCCGCGGCCGGTGCCGCGCAGCTTGATGGAGCAAGGCAGCGAGGCGGCAAACTCGGTGACGCGGTAGTCGATCAGCGGCGGACGCACTTCAATGGAGTGCGCCATCGACATGCGGTCGGTGATGGCCAGCAGCTGGTCGGGGATGCGCGTCATGAGGTCGGTGTAGAGCATCCGGTCGAGGTATTCGGAGGCCGTGCCGTCGTCGAAGTATTTCAGGATCTGGCGCACCGAGTCGGTGTCGGCGATGCGGCGCTGGGCGTCGTCGGTGAAGAGGTCGTCCTTCTGCTCCTGGGTGAAGCGCAGGACGGACATCGAGCGTGCGTAGGCGTCGCCTGGCGTGCGGGCATGGCCGCCGATGTCGTTGAGCCAGCGCAACTTTCCGGCTAGGCTCTTGTAGCCGAAGGATTCGGGGATGAGGCCGATAAGCGGGGCTGCCACGCCGCGACGCAGGAAGCCGGGAACAAGTCCGTAGAGCCGCGCAAGCTTCTGCCCTGCGAAGCGGTCGTAGCCGGCGAAGTTCTCGTCGCCGCCGTCGCCGGAGAGGACGACCTTGTCGTATTTGGCGGCAAGCTGCGAGACGAGGTAAACGCCCACGCCGAAGGGGTCGGCTGGCTCGTCCATGTGGAAAACCATCTCCGGCAGGTTGGCGACGAGGTCGGCCTCCACGGTTTCCGTCTTCCAGTCGAGTCCGTATTGGCGCGCGATCTTCTCAGCCCACGGCAGTTCGTTGATCTGGTCGTTCACGCCGATGGAGAAGGTGTGGAAGCTCTTGCCGGTTATCTTGGCCGTCATGGCCGTGATGAGCGAAGAGTCGATGCCGCCGGAGAGGAAGGTGCCAACGGGAACGTCGGATAGCAGGTGGAGCGAGATCGTATCGAGGAGGAGGGACTCGAGCTTGTCGGTGAGTTCCTTCTCGGTGCCGTCGATTTTGTCGCGGAAGGTGTCGAGGCTCCAGTAGCGGCGCGTGGTGACGGCGCCGTCCTGCCAGATGGCGTAGGTGGCGGCCGGGAGCTTGCGGACGCCATCGAAGAGCGAGCGGTCGTCTGGGAGGTAGCGCAGCGACATGTAATGCCACAGACCTTCGAGATCGACCTTGCGCTCAAGCAGGCCCGACGCGAGGACGGACTTCGGCTCGGAGGCGAATGCGAATGATGCGCCGTTCGAGGCGTAGAAGAGGGGCTTCTGGCCGAGGTGGTCGCGGGCCATGACCAGGCGGCGGCGTGGCGCGTCCCAGATTGCGACGGCGAACATGCCTCGAAGGTCGGCGAAGCAGTTCTCGCCCTTCTCCTCGTAGAGGTGGAGGATGACCTCGACGTCGGTGGCAGTCTTGAAGGAGTGCCCCCTGCCCTTCAGCTGGTCGCGCAGCGTGGGGCTGTTGTATATCTCCCCGTTGCAGACGAGCCACAGGGTGCCTTCCTCGTTGGGGATGGGCTGGTGGCCGCCGGCGAGGTCATTGATGCTCAGGCGGCGCTGCCCAAGGGAAATCGTGGCCTCCGAGTGGAAGCCCTCGTCATCGGGGCCGCGATAGGCCATGATGTCGGTCATGGCCTTGATGCGGCTCTCGTGATTTTCGCAAATTAGCCCGGCAATCCCGCACATAGTATCTCAAATTCCAGATCACAAATTTGAAATTACAAATTCCAAATTCTAACTAACTACTAACAACCTACTAGCCACTAACAACTAACAACTAGCGACTAACCACTAAAGCAATCCCTGCTCCTTATACCACTCGAATGTGCGGCGCAGGCCTTCGTCGAGGCCGACCTTGGGATCGTAGCCAAGTTCCGTGCGGGCGCGGGTGATGTCGAAGGCGCGGTTCTGGCGGAACCAATCGACGCGGCGCGGGTGCAGCGGCGGCGCGATATGCAGAGGCTTGCAGATGGCCTGGCAGATGTGGCCTGCGGCCACGACCGGCCATGTCGGGTAATGGCGGAAACGCACCGTCGTCCCCATCGCCTTCGCGGTGCGCTCCACGAGGTCGCGGATCGACACGTATTCGGCGTCGGCCGCCAGGTAGGCGCGGCCGTTGCTCTTCTCGTTCTTCTCGTCCATAGCCAGCACGAAGACATCGACGAGGTTGTCGATGTAAACGGGGTGGTAGAGGGTCTTGCCGTCGCCGATCATCGGGAAGACGCCCTTGGCGACGCGGCGGAAGATCATGTTGAAGCGCTCGGGGTCGCCCGGCCCGTAGATGGCCGACGGCCTCACGATCGACGCCTTCAGCTTTCCAGACTTCACGAACTCAAGCGTGACCGGCTCGGCCTTGTATTTCGACATCTGGTAGTAGTCGGCCGGCGCGATGTTGTGATCCTCGTCGGTCGGCGGGTTCAGGACGTTGCCGTGGATGCCGCAGGTGGAGCAATAGACGAACTTCTTCACGCCCGCCTTGGCCGCCTCCTCAAGGCAGATGCGCGTGCCGCCGATGTTCACGTCATCATAGTAAGATTCCGGAACGTCCATCTCGCGGAAGGCGGCGGCGATGTGCTGGACGTAGTCCACGCCCTTCATGCAGCGGGCGACGCACTCGCGATTGGTCACGCCCTGGGGGTCGAGGACGACCTCCGCGCCAAGCGACTCAAGCTCCTTCACGCTGTTGAAGCCTTTCGCCACGCCGGGCTTGTAGTCCATGGCCACCACCTGGTGGCCCTGCGAAAGCAGCCGCTTCACAAGCGCCTTGCCGGTGAATCCCGTTCCGCCAGTAACAAGTATCTTTGCCATTGTTTCTCCGTCTGGTAAGTTGAAGGTTAAAATTCGAACATCGCAGAAATCATCATGTGGTCGCTCGTCCAACTCTTGGGCGAAACGGCCGGGGAGTGGAACTCCGCCTTGCCCTTGGCGAACATGTAGTCGAAGCATGTCGCCGGATACCACTTCGATTCGGGCATGGTATTGCGGTCAAGCACGCCGTCGAAGCAGTCCCGGAAGCCGGCCTCCAGCATCGTGGGGACCGTTGCCTCGCCGTCGCATTGCTTGTCGAAGATGCTCGTGTTGAAGTCGCCGGCCACGATGACCTCCTCAACGCGGCGGCCGCCGTAGCTGCGCTTCTCCAGTTCGCGGGCGAAGTCGGCCAGCTCGCGCGCCGAGACCTCGCGCATCTTGCGGTTCTGCGCTGGCTGCGCGTCGGCGTCCGGCGCGTCCTTGGGGATGTAGTTGCTCTTCAGGTGGACTCCCACCACGGCGCAGAGCGTGCCGCCGAAGTCATAGACGGCCCAAACATAGCCGCGCGGGGGATAAACGCCCGCCCTGCCCTTCCAGCGGCGCCAGCCGGAGTCGATGGGGGTGAAGCGGGAGACGATGGCGTTCTGGTGCGGCGGCACGGACGCGTCTGGCGCGGACACGAACTCCGTAACCGCATCCACGCTCCAACCCTTGAGCGCCTCGTTGGTGCAGAGCATCATGCAGGTCGCGCCGTCGCGGACCTCTTCCAGCAAGAGGACATCCGGCTTCTGCCAGGCGATGAAACGCGCTGCGGAACCGATGCGCTTGAATTCCTGCTGCGGCTTGCGATCCTCGGGCTTTAGAATGGGATAGCCAGAGGGAAACCACTTCATGTTCCATGCGGCGATGCGCACGGAACTCGGCCCCGCCGGGACATCGGAGGCGACGGGACGGCTTCCGCCGAACTGGCATCCGGAGAAGAGGCCAACCAGCGCCACTGCCACCGCCGCGAGGGCTGCTTTTAGAATAGGTTTCCTCATTTGCATGGTGCGTTTATAATATCATAATCTGCGCGCGAACTCAATGCCCCGCCGCCGCTCCGAAACGGAGCGGCGGCGGGGCGTTTACCTGGGCATTGCCCTATCTGCCATGGAATCTAGTAGAGGAAGAGCATGTCGCGGTATTTCGGCAACGGCCAGCGGGCTGCCGAGACGCGCCGCTCAAGCGAATCGACTGCCGTGCGGAGCGCCTGCATGGAGGAAAGGATGTCGGCCTCTGCGGCCGGCGTCACTCCGCCAAGGGCCTCGTCGAGTTTGGCGATCCCCGCCTTGAGGGCGTCCATCCCGCTTCCGAGTTCCACCAGGCTGTCGTGGAGCGCGGTGGTTCCGCAGGAGACTCCGACCTGTGTGGCGATTTCGTAGGCCTTCGCCGTTTCGAGGTATTCGGCCTTGGCCGCCGGCAGCACCATTTCTGAGGCGATGTCGCGGGCGCAGGCACCCTCAATCCGCACCTTCTTCGAGTATTCCTCAAGGAAGATTTCATGGCGGCTTTCGAGTTCGCGCTTGGTCATCACGCCGTATTTCTCAAAGAGGGCGTAGTTCTCCTTCTTGGCGAGGGCCTTGAGGGCAGACGGCGTGTCAGGCGCATTCGGGAGACCGCGCTTCTTCGCCTCGTCCATCCACTCGGCCTCGTAGCCGTTGCCGTTGAAGACGACGCGCTTGTGCTCCTTGAGCGAGGTCTGCAGGATCTTCTGGAGTGCGTTGTGGAAGGCGGCGGTATGCTCGCCCGGCTTCGCCTTTCCGGCGACCTTGGCCTTCTCCAGTTCGCCGGCAATGCGGTCAACGGCCTCGGCGACGATGGTGTTGAGGACGGTCATCGGCCCTGAGCAGCAGACGCTCGACCCCGGTGCGCGGAACTCGAACTTGTTGCCCGTGAAGGCGAACGGCGAGGTGCGGTTGCGGTCGGTCGCGTCCTTCGGGATCTGCGGCAAGGTGTCCACGCCGATCTTCATCGGTTCGCCGGCGGCCTTGGACTTCTTGTCCTCGGCCTTCTTCGGCTCGGCCAGCCTGTCGAGGACCTCGGCGAGCTGGTCGCCAACATAGAGGGATATGACTGCCGGCGGCGCCTCGTTTGCGCCAAGGCGGTGGTCGTTGCCGGCGCCGGCGACCGATGCGCGCAGCAGGTCGGCATGCTTGTCCACGGCCTCGATGATGGCGCAGAGCATCGTGAGGAACACCGCGTTCTCATGCGGATTGCTTCCCGGGTCGAGGAGGTTCTTGCCGCCGTAGCTGACCGACCAGTTGTTGTGCTTGCCGGAGCCGTTCACGCCGGCGTAGGGCTTCTCGTGGAGCAGGCACTTCAGGCCGTGCTTCTCCGCGACGTTCCGCAGGGTGTCCATCACGATCATGTTGTGGTCGCTGGCGAGGTTCAGCTCCTCGAACTGCGGGGCAAGCTCGAACTGCGCCGGCGCGACCTCGTTGTGGCGCGTCTTGGCCGGGATGCCGAGTCTCCACAGTTCGCGCTCCACGTCGTTCATGAAGGAAAGGATGCGGTCGGGTATGGTGCCGAAGTAGTGGTCCTCAAGCTGCTGTCCCTTCGCCGACGGTGCGCCGAAGAGCGTCCGCCCGGTAAGGACGAGATCAGGGCGCTTCTTCCAGTATTCCTTGTCGATCAGGAAGTATTCCTGCTCCGCGCCGAGTGTGCATGCGGAGTGGGCCTCGTCGCGGCCGAAGAGCCCCATCAGGCGCTTCAGCGACTTGTCGAGGGCCTGCATGGAGCGCAGGAGCGGCGTCTTCTTGTCAAGCGACTCGCCCGTGTAGGCGCAGAAGGCCGTGGGGATGCAGAGGGTCGCGCCGTTGGAGTGGCGTTTGATGAAGGCGGGGCTGGTCGGATCCCAGGCGGTGTAGCCACGCGCCTCGAATGTCGAGCGGATGCCGCCCGATGGGAAGGACGACGCATCCGGCTCGCCCACGATGAGGTTCTTGCCGGAGAACTGCATGATTGGCTCGCCGTCCTTGAGTTCGAGGAAGGAGTCGTGCTTCTCGGCGGTGGAGCCAGTCATGGGGAGGAACCAGTGGGTGTAGTGGGTTGCGCCCCTGTCCATCGCCCAGTGGCGAATGCCGTGGGCGACCTCGCCCGCAATGGAGGGATCTAGCGGCTTGCCCTCGCGGATCGTGGCCTGGAGCTTTTTGGCCGTGTCCTTGCTCAAGTATGTTTTAATGGCATCTTCGCCGAAAACGTCGGCTCCGAAGTCAGTTGCCGCCTTTGTTTCTTCCGTCATTTTCTTGGTTCCTTAGTAATGGAGAGTGGGGGTCGGTCGTCATTGGCCGCCGGAATCCACACATAATGTAAAGCACGACCCGTGCCAAAGTATTTCGAGGGCGAAAACGGGCCTTGATATTACATCCAGTGTAAAGCCGACGCCAAGCCGCTGCAAAAAAATGGAGGGGCAGCAAGTCTGGAAATTATGGCTGGAAGCGAGTATCATAATTATGCTTGTTTTTACTGATACCAACTAAGGTTCCCAAAACTTATGAACGCTATCCCCAGACCCGAACATCCGCGCCCCCAGTTCAAGCGCGACACCTGGATCAACCTCAACGGCGAATGGTCTTTTGACTTCGACTTCGGCGGCAGCGGCCGCGACAAGGGCCGCGAGCTCTTCCTCTCAAAGGGCTTCGACAAGAAGATCACCGTTCCCTTCTGCCCCGAAAGCCCGCTCTCCGGCGTCAACTACAAGGACTTCATCTCCGACATGTGGTATCACCGCAAGGTGGCCATTCCCGCCGCATGGGACGGGATGCGCGTCATCCTCCACTTCGGCGGCGTCGATTACGAGTGCGAGGCATACATCGACGGCGTGAGCGTCGCCAACCCGCATTTCGGCGGCTCCGCCTCCTTTGAGTTCGACATCACGCCATTCGTGCGCGCCGGCGCCGAGCACGACCTCGTGGTGCGCGTCCACGACGACCCCCGCCACTCAGGCCAGCCGCGCGGCAAGCAGTGCGACCAGTTCAAGTCGCATGGATGCTCCTACACCCGCACCACCGGCATCTGGCAGACGGTCTGGCTAGAGGCCGCGCCAATGCTAGGGCTGAAGTCATGCCAGATCATCCCGGACTTCGACGGCTCCCGCTTCATCGTCACGCCCAAGTTCTTCGCGATGGAGCACCAGTTCCGCTTCCGCGCCACGCTGCTTGACGGCGACCGCGCCGTGGTGGTGGCCGATGCGCCGGCGCTGGACGGCGTTCCCGCGATTCTCGAGGTGAAGGAGCCGAAGCCGTGGTCGCCGGAGTCGCCATTCCTCTACGGCCTGCGCCTTGAAACAGTGGCGCCGGGTGGCGGCATCGAGGACTCCGTCAGCTCCTACGCCGGTCTGCGCAAGATCCACATAGAAGGCAACCGCTTCTTCCTCAACAACAAGCCGCTTTATTTCCGCCTGGTCCTCGACCAGGGCTTCTACCCCGATGGAATCTGGACAGCGCCGACCGACGAGGCCCTGCGCCGCGACATCGAGCTTTCCATGGCGGCCGGCTTCAACGGCGCACGCCTGCACCAGAAGGTCTTCGAGGAGCGCTTCCACTACTGGGCCGACCGCCTCGGCTACCTCACCTGGGGCGAGTCCGCCAGCTGGGGCTGCGACCCGAAGCTCACGCAGGACACGCGCAACTTCCTGCCCGAGTGGGCGGAGATCGTCGAGCGCGACCGCAACCACCCATCCATCATAGCCTGGACGCCCTTCAATGAAACGTGGAGCCTCGCCTCCGCCGACGACGTCATCCCCCACCACCGGACGCAGATCGACGCCTACAACCTCTGCAAGGCCATCGACCCCACGCGCCCCGTAAACGACGCCTCCGGCCATGTCCACGCGCTTACCGACCTTTGGACGACCCACAGCTATTCGCGCGCCGAGAACCTCGCCAACGAGTTCAAGGAAGGCGGCGACAATGGCGTCTGGACGCCTGAGCGCTTCAAGGGCAAGCACTACCCCTATCGCGGGCAGCCCTACATCCTCGACGAGTTCGGCGGGCTGAAGTGGATTCCGCGCGGCCTCTCGGCCTTCGCCGACAACACCTGGGGCTACGGCAACGACATCCCCGACATCGAGACCTTCTACAAGACTCTCAAGGACGAAGTGGATGCCATTCTCGCAGTGCCGAACATGTGCGGCTGGTGCTACACCCAGCTCACCGACGTGGAGCAGGAGCAGAACGGCATCTACAACTACGACCGCTCTGAGAAGTTCGACATGAAGCGCATTCGAGAAATCTTCGCGCGGGAGCCGCCGGCGCGTTAGCGCGGCGGCCAAAGTGGCGGAGGGAGAGGGAGTCGAACCCCCGGTGCCTTACGGCACGCCGGTTTTCAAGACCGGTGCTTTAAACC
>JAGCUY010000039.1 GCA_017962605.1 Kiritimatiellia bacterium
GAAGGCCTTGCTGCCTTCCATGCGGGCGGCGGCGAGCGCGGGGCCGAAGACCGTGATGCCGAGCGCGGCGAGGCGGTCGGCCAGGCCGGCGCACAGCGGCGCCTCCGGGCCGACTACGACCAGGTCCGGGCGGTTGTCCTGCGCCCATGCGGCTATGGCGTCGATGTCCTCGGCGCCGATGGCCAGGTTCTGGGCGATGGCGGCGGTGCCGCCGTTGCCCGGTGCCGCGAAGAGATCATGGTGGGCGGCGTCGCGGGAGAGCCGCCAGAGGATTGCGTGTTCGCGGCCACCGCCGCCTACGACTAGGATTTTCATGGTGGGGATAGTATAGCAAAGGCGGCGCGCCAACGCACGGCGCCGCTTGACTTTCCATCCCCAATCTTCCATAATTGACGGTGAGCAACACACTATGAAACAGGCATTTTCCCTTGTCCTCGCGGCCGCCATCGCCGCCTGCCTCGCAATTCCCGCGCAGGCCGCCGCCCCCGTTTCGGCCACGCCGGTCTGGGGCACGGCCCTGTCCTTAGGCGCGCCAATCGAAACCTTCTTCCGCCTCGGCGCATACTCCCCCGCATGGAAGTTCCGCGGCGCCGCCGGCGGCGCCCACATCGAGGGCGACCCCTCCGGCGCCCGCGCCTTCACCATCGACATGTCCGGAGCCGGCGGGGAGAACATCGCCGCCGGCGCGGCGCGCCTCGACGGACGCGCCACCTTCTCGCTGACCGACGACGGCGCGCTTGACTGCGCCTGGCAGGTCGTGCCCGACCGCGACGCCGAACTCAACGAGATCATGCTCGAGGCGCGTCTTTCCCTTGGCAGCGTCGCTGGCGGATTCCGCGCCGACGACCGCATCGTCGGCATCCCGTCTTCAGTTCCCGACAAGCCCCACCTTTTCAGGGGGCCTGTGTCATGCGTCGAGTTGCTCGGCGCCGATGGCGCGCCATGGCTCAGCATCGAGTTTCCCGACAAGGCCAGCATCCTCGTCCAGGACAACCGCCCATGGGGCAACTCAATCGCCACCCTTCGCCTTTTCCTTGCGCAGGGCCCCGTAGAGAGGGGCAAGACCTACTCCATCCGCGCCCTCTTCCGGGTTCCCGGCCACGAAATCGCCCTTGACGACACCGGCGCAACCACCATTGAGGCTGGCCCCGACTGGATCCCCGTGGCCATCACCCCCCACGGCGAGGACTGGATCGAGCCCGGCTCCGCCCTCGACCTCTCCCCCACGATGCCGCGCCACGAACCGGCCGGGGCCTTTGGCCGCGTCGTCTCCGTCGGTGAGCACTTCGAGCTTGAGGGCCGCCCGGGCGAGGAAATCCGCTTCTGCGGCGTAAACATCGTCCATGGCGCAAACACCCCATCCACGCCCGAGGACGCGGAACGCTTCGCCGCCAACCTCGCCCGAATGGGCTTTAATTCCGTCCGCATCCACCACCACGAGCGCCCGCTTATCGCCAAGGGCGACCCCGCCGCACTCACCATCGACCCTGTCGCGCAGGACCGCTTCGACGCACTCTGCGCCGCCTGCATCCGCCACGGCCTCTACATCACCACCGACCTTTTCGTCTCCCGCGCTCCAATCAAGTGGCGGGGCGTAGGCATCGACCGCGACGGCACCATGGACAAGGACGACTACAAGCGCCTCGTCGCCTTCCACGAAGGTGCCTACTCCAACCTCGTCGCCTGGACGCGCCAGTTCCTGTGCCATGTAAACCCCTACACTGGCCGCAGCCTTGCCGAAGAGCCTGCCCTAGCCACCCTCGCCATCGTCAACGAGGGCAACCTGGGCAACTGGGGCCGCGACGCCATCATCCAGACCCCTGGCGTGGCCGACGCCTGGCAAGCATGGCTTGCCGAGAATGGAAAATTGAAAATGGAAAATGGAAAATTGGACGCATGGTCCGTCTCCACTAATTCTCAATTCTCAATTTTCAATTCTCAATTTCTCCCTGCCGACCTCTACGAAGCCAACGGCGACGGCAAGGAGCTTTCCAACCTCTTCGCCCTCTTCCTCGCCGAAAGCGAGGTGCGCTTCTTCAACCGCATGGCCGCCCTCGTCCGCGACGAGCTTGGCTGCCGCGCGCCTCTTTCCTCCATCTCCTCCTGGTATAATCCCGAGTCTTACTCCCTGGCCCGCGCCGTCTTCGACTACGACGACGACCATGGCTATGTCGATCACCCCTTCTTCCTCGGCAAGCAGTGGAGGCTGCCGTCAACGCACTCCGGCGCCAACCCGCTCCTTGGCGGCGACGCCGTGCCCGGCTTCGCCTGGCGCCGCCTCTTCGGCAAGCCCCTCTGCGTAACCGAGTGGAATTGGGCCGCCCCCGGCGAGTTCCGTTCCGCCTCCGGGCTGATCATGGGCGCAATAGCGGCGCGTCAGGGCTGGGCAGGACTCTGGCGCTTCGCCTGGAGCCACGACCGCGGCGGAGTCGATGCCCCCGGCAGCGTCCGCATGCGCTACTTCGACCTCCATGCCGACCCCACGCAGTGCGCCTCGGAGCGCGCCACAATCTGCCTCTTCGGGCGCGGCGACATCCCGCCTCTCCCGGCGGATTGCGCAAGCCCCATCGAACTTGACGAGGCGGCGCTCAGGCGCGGCGAACGCGCCGCCAAGCGCATTTCCCCGCCCAAGGGCGCAGTCTCGGGCTGGGAGCGCCGCATCGGCGTGCGGCTCTCCTCCTCGTCGCCTGACTGTCCAAGCTCATCGCCCTCCCAGCCGGGTTGTGAAAAACCACCTTCCCCCGTCACCCTTCTCCCCTCCATTGGCGGCATCCTCATAGACACGCCCCGCACGGCGGGTGGCTTTGCGCCCTCCGGCACCCACGCCGCCGGCCCCCTTGCCTTCACCATTCTCGCCCCCGCCGCCCCCGCCGCCGTCTGGGCATCCTCCGTCGATGGCAAGCCGCTAGCCGAGTCCTCGCGCATCCTGCTCTCGCATGTAACCGACTCCAAGAACACCGGCGCGCGCTTCGATGACCAGGCCTGCCGCGTCTGGATCGACTACGGCACCCTCCCCGCCCTCATGCGCAACGGCGCCGTGCGCATAGAGCTTCGGCTCTCTGCGAATGAAGGGTGCACCTTCGGTGCAAATGAAGTGTGCGGCGCTGCCGCAAATGAAGGGTGCGCCGACGCAAACGATTCTTCATTGCCGCCGGATGCGGCCCATTCATTGCCGCTCAAAGAGTGGCCCAGCATTGGCGGAAAACCCGTTGCACGGGTTTTCCGCCTCTCCCCCTCCGGCCACCGCATCGCCGAGGTGCCATGTTCCTGGGAACCCAGTGGAGGCTCTCGCGCACCGGGCGAGAGCATTCTCCGCTTCACGGCCCGCACCGACTACGACCCCTCAGCCGCCACCCTCTACTACGAAATCACTCGTTAAAAAATGAACCTCAATCCCGGAACCAAACCCCTCCCGATTCCCGAAGAGGAGCTGCTAGACCTCGCGGGGCGCGTCCCCACCCCCTTCCATGTCTATGACGCCGAGGGCATCGCATCCTGCCTGCGCCGCCTTGAGGCCGCCTTCGCCTGGCATGGCGACTTCCGCGAATTCTTCGCCGTAAAGGCCACCCCCATTCCGGCCATTGTCTCGCTCCTCGCCAAAAACGGGGCAGGGGCCGACTGCTCCTCTCTCGCCGAGCTTGTCATGGCCGAGCGCTGCGGCCTCACCGGCGACCGCGTCATCTTCACATCCAACGACACCCCCGCCGAGGAGTTCGCCAAGGCGCGCGCCATGGGCGCCGTCATAAACCTCGACGACCTCTCCCACATCGACTTCCTCGAAAAGTCCGCCGGGCTGCCGGATCTCGTCTGCTGCCGCTTCAATCCCGGCCCGCTAAAACAGGGCAACGCCATCATCGGCAAGCCCGAGGAGGCGAAATACGGCTTCACCCGCGACCAGCTCTTCGAGGGCTATCGCATCCTGCGCGACAGGGGCGTTCGCCGCTTCGGCCTCCACACCATGGTCGCCTCTAACGAACTCAATCCGCAATACTTCATCGAGACGGCAACGATGGTGTTCACCCTCGCCACCGAAATAGCCAAGATCCTGGGCATCTCCTTCGAATTGCTCAACTTCGGCGGCGGCATCGGCATCCCCTACCGCCCCGGCGATACTGCGGTCGATCTGGAAGCCGTCGGACGCGGCATAGCCGAAAGCTATCGCGCCAACTACGCCCCCGCCGGACTCCCGCGCCCGCGCCTCGCCCTTGAGTGCGGCCGCCTCATCACCGGCCCATACGGCTGCCTCGTCTCCCGCGTCCTCCACATCAAGCACACCTACCGCGACTACGCAGGAATGGACGCCTGCATGGCTAACCTAATGCGCCCCGCCCTATACGGCGCATACCACCACATCTCCGTCCTCGGCAAGGAAGACCGCCCCCGCGACCACATCTACGATGTCACCGGCTCCCTCTGCGAGAACAACGACAAGTTCGCCATCGGACGCGTCCTCCCCGAACTCGTCCCCGGCGACATCCTTGCCTTCCACGATGCCGGAGCACACGGCTCCGCGATGGGCTTCCAATACAACGGAAAGCTCCGCTGCGCCGAATACCTCCGCACCGCCCCCGGCCAGTTCTCCCTCATCCGCCGCGCCGAAACCCTCGACGACTACTTCTCCACCCTCGTCTGGCCAACCCCCTAGCCACTAGTTGTAGTCCTAGTCGTAGTTCTGTTCCCCTCCCCCACTTCAACTTTTCAACCTTTCAACTTTTCAACTCCCTCCGTTCCCCGTTCCCCGTTCCCCGTTCCCCATTCCCCATTTCCATATTGGCTGTTGGCTGTTTCCACACTTTCACATTTCCACATTCTTCCCCAAATCTCAAATTTCAAATCTCTAATTCTTAAATTATGCCGTCTTCTAGAAAATCCCGCCTCGCGGCCGTCACGGCCATGACCTGCTCGCGGGCGCCACTAGTCCTCCTCTTCGTCGCTGGCGTCGTGGCCGACATCCTCCTCCCGCCCACCGCCGCCACAGTCGGCCGCACCGTCGCCATCCGCTACGCCTGCCTCGCCCTCCTGCTTGTCTCGTCGATAACCGACCTCTTCGACGGTTTCCTCGCCCGCCGCTGGGGAGTGACATCCCTCTTCGGCGCGGTCTGCGACCCGCTCATGGACAAGGTCTTCTTCGTGGCTGTCTTCCCCACCGTCACCACGATGTTCTTCATCGAAGGCGACGACGCCCTCGGCGCCCTCGCCCTCTGCTTCACCATCCTCCATCTCCTGCGCGACCTCTGGGTCGTCACCCTTCGCACCCTCGCCGCCGGAAAGGCCGAGATGAAGGCGAACTTCGTTGGCAAGCTCCGCACCGCCGTCAGCTTCCCCATCGGCATCGCGGCCTACTGCCACATCGCCTTCGCCTGGCCATGGCTCCCGCGCCCGCTCGTATTCGCCCTCTTCATCGTCGGACTCCTCCTCAACCTATACTCCGCCTACGCCTACACCATGCGCTACAAGTTCGCCGTCGTGGAAGCCCTCCACTCCAAGTAGCCGCGCCCCCGATGAAACCACTCCAC
>JAGCUY010000005.1 GCA_017962605.1 Kiritimatiellia bacterium
CCGATGGCGGGCAGGCGCAGGGCGCCCCGCGCACGCCGGCGCTCGATACCTTTGGCCGCGACCTGGTCGATCTTGCCCGCAAGGGACAGATGGATCCAGTTATCGGCCGGACAAGGGAACTCGAGCGCCTCGTGCAGATTCTCTGCCGCCGCACCAAGAACAACGCCGCGCTCCTCGGCGAGGCCGGCGTCGGCAAGACCGCCGTCGTCGAGGGGCTTGCGCAGCCCATCGCCGTCGGCGAGGTCCCCGAGGCCCTGCGCGACACGCAGCTCTACATGCTCGACATGGCCCTGCTCGTCGCCGGCACCAAATACCGCGGCCAGTTCGAAGAGCGCATCAAGGCCATTCTGGACGAAGTCCGCAAGGCGAAGAACATAATCCTCTTCATGGACGAGCTCCACACCATCGTCGGCGCCGGAAGCGCCGAGGGCACGATGGACGCCGCCAACATCATCAAGCCCGCCATGGCGCGCGGCGAACTCCAGTGCATCGGCGCCACGACCCTCGACGAATACCGCAAGTTCATCGAGAAGGACGCCGCCCTGGAGCGCCGCTTCCAGACCGTCACCGTCAACGAGCCGACAATCGACGAGGCCATCGAGATTCTCAAGGGCATCCGCCCAAAATACGAGAAGTTCCACTCCGTCAAATACCCCGACGCCTCGCTTGAGGCCGCCGTCCGCCTCACAGCCCGCTACCAGACGGGGCGCAACCTCCCCGACAAGGCAATCGACACCATCGACGAGGCCGGAGCACGGATGCGCATCAAGACTTCCGTGAGGCCGCCCGAGCTGAAGGCCATCGAGGCCAAGATCCGCGACATCCAGAAGCAGAAGGACGCCGCCATTAAGGAAGAGAACTTCGAGCTGGCCGCCCAATACCGCGACGCCGAGCAGTCCGAGCAATACGCCCTCGACCAGGCCATCGAGGCATGGAAGCGCCAGACCGGCGGCGACCAGGCCGAGGTGACGCCAGACGACATCGCCGCCACCGTGGCCACCATCGCGGGCGTTCCAATCGAGCGCATGAGCCGCGACGAGATGTCCCGCCTCATGCATCTGGAGAAGGAGATGTCCGAGGCGGTCGTCGGCCAGTCCGAGGCCATCACTGCCATCGCCAAGGCCCTGCGCCGCAGCCGCGCCGGACTCAAGGACCCCAACCGCCCCATCGGCTCCTTCCTCTTCCTCGGCCCAACAGGCGTCGGCAAGACACTCCTCGCCCGCGCCCTCACCGCCAAGATGTTCGGCGACGAGAAGTCGCTCATCCAGATCGACATGTCCGAATACATGGAGAAGTTCAACGCCTCGCGGCTCGTCGGCTCGCCTCCGGGATATGTCGGCCACGACGAAGGCGGACAGCTCACCGAGCGCGTCCGGCGCCACCCATACAGCGTCGTTCTTTTCGACGAGGTCGAGAAGGCCCATCCCGACGTCATGCACATCCTCCTCCAGATTCTCGAGGAGGGCCGCCTAACCGATTCCGTCGGCCGCCATGTCGATTTCCGCAACACGGTCGTGATCCTCACATCAAACCTCGGCTTCGACTTCGGCAAGAAGGGCGGCGGCCTCGGCTTCTCCGCCTCGACGCCCGACGCATCCTTCGAGCGCCTGAAGGACCAGCTGATGAAGGAGGCGCGACAGACCTTCAAGCCCGAGCTCCTCAACCGCTTCGACGACATCGTCGTCTTCCGCCAGCTGGAGCGCCCCGACGTCGAGAAAATTCTCGACATCGAGCTGAACAAGGTCACGCGCCGCCTCTTCGCCTCCGACGGCACCATCCTCACCCTCGACGCATCGGCAAAGGAATTTCTCATCGACAAGGGATTCGACAAGGCCCTCGGCGCGCGCCCCCTGCGCCGCGCCATCGAGAACCACCTCGAATCCCCGCTCGCCGACGCCATCCTCTCCGGCCGCTTCGGCGACCCGCCATTCTCCGTCAAGGCCTCCGCCGCGCCCGACGGCTCCGGCCTGAAGTTCCACAAGGGCAGGACTCCCCAGGAGGCAAAGCAATGAAGGACTCCACCGACAAGATCGCGCCGCTGGTGCGGCAATTCCTCATAGCGCTCGGCGAAGACCCCGACCGCGAGGGCCTGGCGAAGACCCCGGAGCGCGTCGCCCAGAGCCTGCGGTTCCTCACTGCCGGATACAGCAAGAACCTGAAGGACGAGATCAACGACGCCATCTTCGAGACTGGCTCCAACGACATGGTGATAGTGCGCGACATCGAGGTTTACAGCCTCTGCGAGCACCACATGCTCCCCTTCTTCGGACGCTGCCACATCGGCTATATCGCCCGCAACAAGGTCCTGGGCGTATCCAAGCTGGCGCGCATCATGGACGTATTCGCCCGCCGCCTGCAAATTCAGGAACGCCTCACGAACCAGATCGCGGAGGCCGTCCGCGACGCGACCGGCGCCGAGGGCGTGGGCGTGGTGATGGAATGCCGCCACCTCTGCATGATGATGCGCGGCGTCGAAAAGCAGAACTCCGTGATGACGACATCCTCGGTCCTCGGCTCCTTCCGCCGCAACGCGGCCACCCGCGCCGAATTCATGAATTTGGTGAAGTAGGAGAGCTAATGTCTTTTGTTTCCAGACCCCTCATCGCAGCCATGCTGTGCATATGCATGGCGGCGAATTATATCCATAATCGATTGGAACCGTCACCGGAGCGGCAGTTTGACACGATGTTGCAAGAGTGGACGGAAAACGCCCGCACCAACACTGTCGCGGAGACATCAGCTAGTTTTCGCGATGAAGTGCTTGTCCCTTTTGTCAGGCGCGAATTGCCGAATCCCTTTGCTCCAGGCGGCGCCGAGGCCAATAGCCCTTGGGCTGACGAGGCGAGCAAGGTGTTTGAGGCAGGTCTGCGTTTCATTTGCGACGACTACTGGTCTGTATGGGTGCCCGACGGAAGAATAGGCAGACGGGCGAACGACTTGGTCGAGCAAGGCTGCGAAAACCCGTTCATTCTTCTCCTGAGCGCCTTCAGTTCCGACTTCGACTGGCTCGCCGAAGAAAAGGATTCAGGAAAGCGACTGGCCAGGGCAAAGGAAATCGCCGACGGCATGGCGCACGGGGAGTTTCTGCGAATGCTGCTCTGCTATTACCGCTATCGGGCGAGGGTAAACGCAAAAGACGAAAAGCCCAGCGACTTTTTCGTCGCCTGGATAAAGGCGCGCGATTTCGGGGACGAGGACGAGATTCCCCTCCGCGCCCTTTGCACGGCCTTCTGCGGAAATAGCACGGGCGCCATTTTCCGCCACTTCGACAATTTCAAATGGACCAGGGCGATAGACGCGGCGGACGACGCCATGAACGCGGCAGTCGCAGCCTCCGGCGGCGGCATCGCCGCGAAGGTTCCGCCCAAGGCCTGGACAATGCTTTTACGAAGAGCGTCTCTCGCCAACAAATGGCTTGACGAGGCGGAGAGTGTTAGGCCTGGCAGGGTCGAGACTCTGCTGGCACGTCTATGGGTTGAGGGCGAGGGGCGACGCGGGCGGCGGAAGCGCGAAGACGAACTCTTCATGGAGATTTCGCGAAAACGGCTTGACGACAGTAATGCGCTGGTGCGCTACTGCTGGTATCGGCTCTACCCACGATGGGGGAACACGTATGGGCATCGCGAAATGCTGAAGTTCGCCGAGGCGTGTTGGAAGACTGGACGCCACGACACGATGCTGCCATACTTCTATGCCGAGACGCAGTGCCGCTACGTTCGGGACGCCAACGTGGATCCGTTCCGCTACTTTTCAGACAACCCTGAAATAGCCGAACGCTGCATCGACGCATGCATGCGGCAGGCCACAAACGAATACGCCTGTGGCCACGCGAGAATTACGGCGCCATTTGTGGGCGCCGCTGTCGCATATTACGCGGGACGCTACGAGAACATGGCGCAATTCGACCCATACGTGGCGTATCCGGCCGCAGTCAGCAAAGAAGTAAAGGCCATATTCCCGGATGTGGATTCCATCTATGACAACATCGGTGTTTTCGCATGCGTCAATTCAAATGCGTTTATTGCGCTGCGGCGGATGTTCGATAGTGGGCGGTATGCCGAAGCCCTCGCCGGACTCAACGAATTGCGCAATGGCGGCGCTCTTGCCAATGGAACTGAGAACGACAAATACTGGAGCGCGAACTTCGCGGCTGAACTTTCGCTTGCAATCCAAATGAAGACGGATTTCACGGAAGGCAAGGATGTCAAGGCAAAGATTCCGTCGTATGTTTACTGCTGGTGGGGGCCAGGTTGGTGGCGCTGCGGAGACTGGACGATTCAGACGTACAGGCCTTTTGAATGGAAAAACCACTTCACATGGCGGGCTCAGCTCCCAAAAGCGCACGAGATTGAGTTCACACTTGAACCAAAGCCCAAGACAAATGGGCGGCACATCCTTGTCCTTTCACGTTTTGTCCACGAGGAATCACATCATTTGCCGGTTAACGGCATTCCGTTCCTGACGCTGATCTGGGAAAAGGAACGCACTGGCGCGTATTTCGCGAACGATTACTACGAAATGTTCAACATCGATTCAGGAATGGCCAAATGGGCTGAGGCGTCTGAAGTCCAACGGCGCGTGCGTGTTGTCTGCGATGGTCGCACGGTCAAGGCATATGTCGGCGACGCAAGCAAGCCGCTATGCTCGACTTCGCGTTACAAATTGGCGCGTAAGAAATCGCCCGATGTCGGCTATGCTAGGTTTCGTGGCGAGGATGTCCGTGTGTCGAACATCGTTGTTCGTAGCGTTGATGCGGCTGGCGAAGGCATCGCCAGCGATGTTGCCAATTGACACTGGCCGTGGAATAATGCTATTCTGAAAAGAAAAGAGGTGTCTAAATATGGCTTGGTTAGAAAATAGTGTTGCGCCTGTTGTCCGCGAAGAAAAGGAACTCTGGGCTGTCTGCCCCAAGTGCCACGCGCACTTCCCACGCGCCGACTACCCCAAGGGCCTCGCCACCTGCCCGCAGTGTGGCGCACCCTCACGCATGGGCTGCCGCGACCGCGTCGCCGACATCGCCGACCCCGACTCCTTCGTCGAGATCGGCGCCGACATCGGCGTAACCGACCATCTCCACTTCGCCGACGCTTCCGGCCCATACGCCGCCAAGGCCGCGGCCACCGCCGCAAAGACCGGCCTTTCCGAGTCCATCCTCTGCGGCCGCTGCTCCCTGAAGGGAAAGCCAATCGTCCTCTGCGTCATGGACTTCCGCTTCTTCGGCGGCAGCCTCGGAAGCGGCACCGGCGCCCGCATCGCCCGCGCCGCCGAAGCGGCCCGCGCCGAGCATCTCCCGCTCGTCATCTTCTGCGCCTCCGGCGGCGCCCGCATGCAGGAGGGCATCGTATCCCTCATGCAGATGGCACGCACCTGCGCCGCAATCGAGGCACTCCGCGCCGAGGGCCTCCCCTACATCACGGTGCTCACCGACCCAACCACAGGCGGCGTCTCCGCCTCCTACGCCCTTATCGCCGACATCGTCGTCGCCGAGCCCCGCGCCCTGATCGGCTTTGCCGGGCGCCGCGTCATCGAGAACACCATCCACCAAAAGCTCCCCGACGACTTCCAGACCGCCGAATACCTACTCGCCCACGGCTTCGTCGATGCCATCGTCGAGCGCGCGAAAATGCGCGACTTCCTCGCCGCCGCACTTTCCTATTGGCGCCCCTGCGGTGCGCCAGGGGCGGCTGAAGCCGCCCCCTCCGATATCCCTGGAGGCGCAACATTGGAATCCGCCCGCTCCGGCACCTGCGCATCAGGCCGCGCCCCAATCCCCGCCTGGGAAAAGGTGCGCCTCGCCCGCACGCCCGGCCGCCCAACATTCGGCGACTACGTATCCCTCGCCTTTGATTCCTTCATCGAGCTTCACGGCGACCGCCTCTGCGGCGACGACAGCGCCATGGCCGGAGGGCTCGCCGAAATCGGCGGCCGCAAGGTCATGCTCATCGGCCACCGCAAGGGCGCGACCGCCGAGGAGAACGCGGCCTGCAACTTCGGCATGGCCAACCCCGAGGGCTACCGCAAGGCGCTGCGCCTGATGCGTCTTGCTGAGGCATGGTCCATCCCCGTCGTCACACTCGTCGATACCGCCGGCGCCTTCCCCGGCCTCGAAGCCGAAGCCCGCGGCCAGGCCGAGGCCATCGGCCGCAACCTCGCCGTGATGGCGCGCCTGAAGACCCCCATCGTGTCCGTGGTGACTGGCGAGGGCGGCAGCGGCGGCGCCATCGGCATCGCGGCCGCAGACCGCGTCCTGATGCTCGAGAACGCCATCTACTCCGTAATCTCCCCCGAGGGCTGCGCCGCCATCCTCTGGAAGGACGGCAAGTTCGCCCCCCAGGCCGCAGAGGCCCTCAAGATCACCGCCGACGACCTCCTCTCCCTTGGCGTCATCGACTCCATCGTTCCCGAGCCGGAGGGCGGCGCACAGGCCGACAAGAAGGCCGCCGCGCAGAACCTGCGCAACGCCATCCTCGGCGCCTTGGCCGAACTCGACGGCGCCTCGCCGGAGTCCCTCGCCGCCAGCCGCCTCTCCCGGTTCGACAACCTCGGCCACTGACCTTCGCATGAATCTCATCCTCCTCCAACAAGAGGAAGTCGAGGGCGGCGGTCAGGTCGTCCTGCGGCCCAGGCAGGCCGCGCATGTCATTTCCGTCCTGCGCTCCAAGCCCGGCGACACCCTGCGGGTTGGAGTCTTGGGCGGACGCGTCGGCCGCGCCACCGTCATTGAGGCGGCACCTGGCCGCGTCGTCCTTTCGCCGCCCGTTCTTGACACCGATCCGCCGCGCCCATGGTTCGACCTGCTTCTCGCCATGCCCCGCCCCAAGGTCCTCCACCGCGTATGGGGCCCGATTGCCTCGCTCGGTGTCCGGCGCGTATTCGTCTCCAACGCCGCCAAGGTCGAGAAGTTCTATTTCGACAGCCACTGGCTCTCCCCCGACACCTACCTGCCGCTGCTTACCGAGGGGCTTGAGCAGTCTGGCACAACCGCCATGCCCGAGGTCACGATCATCCGGCAGTTCAGGCCGTTCGTGGAGGATGTAGTTCCACGCGACTTCGCCGACGCCCCAAAGTTCGTGGCGCATCCCGGCACCGGCGACGGTCCTGCGCCGCGCTTCCCCGCCAATCCCGCGCCGAACGCCGCGCTCCCGCTCCTCGCCATCGGGCCGGAGGGCGGCTGGACAGACTTCGAACTCGGCCTCCTTGAAAAGGTCGGATTCCGCCGCCTGACCCTTGGCGTAAGGCCGCTCCGCACCGACGTCGCCATCTGCGCACTTGCCGGCGCCCTGGCCGGATGTTCCGCCGGGCGCACTTGACAAATCATCCGGAATTTTGCATTTTCTTATTCTCCATTTAAAGCAATAGCAAAGCAACTGAACATGGCAACGGCTGAAAAACAATCCGCAGCAAAGGCTGGCAAGCACCTCTTGGTGGTCGAATCCCCCCACAAGGCCCAGACGATTGGCAAATTCCTCGGAAAGGACTTCCAGGTCCTCTCCTCCATGGGACATGTCCGCGACCTTCCGCCCCACGACCTAGGCGTCGATCTCGACGGCGGCTTCGGACTCACATACGAGGTAACCCCCGGCAAGGCAAAGACAGTAGGCCAGCTGCGCGGGGCGGCGAAGGCCGCCGACGTCATCTATCTGGCATCCGATCCCGACCGCGAGGGCGAGGCCATCGCGTGGCACCTCAAGGAGCTTCTCGCCTCCGCCGCCGGAAAGAAACCCTTCCTCCGCGTAAAATACAACGAAATCACCCCGCGCGCCGTCAAGGCGGCAATCGCCGCCCCCGGCGACATCGACATGAACCTCGTCGATGCCCAGCAGGCCCGCCGCGCAATCGACCGCATCGTCGGCTACAAGGTCAGCCCATTTGTGCGCCGCCGCGTGAAGGGCGGCACGAGCGCCGGCCGCGTCCAGTCAGTTGCACTGCGTCTCGTCTGCGAACGCGAAGCTGAGATCAGGGCCTTCAATCCCGTCGCCTACTGGGTGCTTGGCGCAATGCTGGAGAAGGAGCCAGCCGCGCCTTTCTTCGCGAAGCTCGTCCGCATCAACGACAAGAAGGCCGAAATCGGCACCGAGGAGGAGGCTCGCCGAATCTTCGCCGAGATGAACTCGCGACGCTTCGTCGTGGAGAGCGTCAACACGCGCGAAATCACGCGCCACGCCCTGCCGCCGTTCATCACCAGCTCGCTGCAGCGGGCCGCGTCGAGCGTCCTTGGCATGACCCCCGGCCGCACGATGTCCATCGCGCAGAAGCTCTACGAGGGCGTCGAGGTCGGAGATTCCGGCGGCCCGGTCGGCCTTATCACCTACATGAGAACGGACGGCACATTCGTCGCCCGCGAGGCGCAGGAGGCCGCCCTTGACTACATTTCCGCCAACTACGGCGAAGCCTTCAGGCCCGAGCGCCCCAATCTCTACCGCAGCGGCGCAAGCGCGCAGGAGGCCCACGAGGCCATCCGCCCGACCGATGTCACCCGCACCCCCGCCTCGCTGGCGAACTACCTTGAACCGCAGGAGCTGAAGCTCTACGACCTCATCTGGCGCCGCTTCGTCGCCTCCCAGATGACTGGCGCGAAGTTCAGCCAGCGCACCGTCATCTTCGACGGCGCACGCCCCGATGGCGCGCCACTTGGCAAGGACGAGGATGTCCTCACCCTCTCCGCCACCACCACCGATGTCGTCTTCCAGGGGTTCATGAAGGTTATGGCCCTCGACATCAAGAAGGCCATGGCCATGCCCGACGGCAAGGACGCCGAAGTGCAGACCGATGACGACGAAGACGCGCAGGACGCCGTCATGCCGCCGCTCACCGAAGGCGAGCGCCTGAAGACCGCGCAGGTGAAATCCACCCGCAAGGAAACCAAGCCGCCGCCCCGCTTCTCCGAGGCTTCCCTGATCGACACACTGGAGAAGAACGGCATCGGCCGCCCCTCCACCTACGCGACGATCATGGAGACGATCATCAAGCACGGCTATGTCGTCCGCGAGCGCAAGACCCTCTCTCCCACGCCCCTCGGCGAAGAGGTCGTTTCGCTGCTGGTCGAAAAGTTCCCCGCCCTCTTCGAAGTCGGCTTCACGGCCAATCTTGAGGAGGATCTCGACAAGGTGGCCGACGGCTCGAACAAGGTCGGCTACGTCGCCCTGATGTCCGACTTCTACGACAAGTTCCGCCTCTGGCTGGAGGAGGGCAAGGACCCGCCGGCGAATGTGGACGACGTGAAGCGCGTGCTGGACGCCCTCGTCGATGTCAAGGAGTGGGCGCCCGCAGAAAAGCGCGGCCGCCGCACCTACGACGACCACCGCCTCGCCACCTCGCTGCGCCTCCAGTTCGAGAGCGGCGAGAAGCCAATATCCGCGCGCCAGTTCACCGCCCTTCTCGGCATCGCGCGCCGCCACCGGATGCAGATCGCCGACTATGACAAGCGAATCGGCTCGCTTTTCCCCGAGGACGACAACCGCTCCCGCAACCCCGAAACGCCCAAGGAGACTTACCACAAGCTCGAAATGCTGCTGACGGTCCCAGGCATCAGCGAACGCAGGAACGCCTTCCTCAACTCAATCCTTTCCCAGTTGAAGTCGGGGCGCAATCTCTCCGTCAGGCAGGTGGCCGCGGTGGACGAAATCTTCACGGCCTCCTTTGCCGACATCCCAGACGGCGAGGCGCTGGCGGCGAAATACGGCATCAAGGTGGACGCATCCTCCACGCCGCCACCCGACACCGAGACCCCTGCCCTGCTGAAGGCTCTCGCGGATGTGAAGCAATGGGATCCGCCGGCGCAGCGCCGCGGGCGCACCCTCGATGACAAAAAGTTCTTCGAGTCCCTGCGCGACCAGTTCCAGACGAAGGGCGCACTCTCCGTGAAGCAGCGTTCCGCCCTGCGCAGCATGGCCAAGCGCTACGCAAGCCAGCTTCCGCCCGGAAGCCTGCCAAGCGGCGAATAGCCAAACGAGGGCGGCTGCTATGGGACGCCTAACCGGACAGCCAGTCTATTCCTCCGACGACGTTGAGGAGGTGGCACTGGCTTCCGTGCAAACCGGCACCCCGGTAGAGGCGCTTCCCCTTCATCCCGACCTCCCCCACGACCCGGAGGCCGAAGCCTTCCTCCGGCATCTGTCCATTGAGCGGAACTTCTCGCAGAACACATCGTCGGCCTACCTCCAGGACTTGGCGCAGTTCGCCCGCTTCCAATTCGGCGATACCTCCGCGCCCTTTGACTGGCCGTCGGTGAACAGGCACGCCATCCGCGCCTTTCTCGTTGAATGTAGCGGCGCCGGCGAGGCGCCATCGACCATGCGCCGCAAGCTATCCGCCCTGCGCACCTTTTTCAAGTTCCAGGTTAGGGAGGGCAGGATCGAGGCCAACCCATGCACCGGAGTGCGCGGGCCGCGCCCGAAGCGCACCCTGCCCCAGGTGCTCACCCAGGATCAGATCGACGCCCTTATCCGCGCCCCCCTTGAGGCCCTGCCGGGCAAGGAAGGGCAAGGGTCAACCGGCATGGAGGACGCCTATGCAGCCTGGCGCGACTCCGCCCTGTTTGAATTCCTCTACGGAACAGGCGCCCGCGTGGCGGAGGCGGCGGGTGCCCATGTGGGCGATGTAAATCTCAACAACGGCGTAGTCCGGCTCTTTGGCAAGGGGCGCAAGGAGCGCCTATCCGCGCTAGGTCGTCCTGCGCTCGACGCCCTGCGCCAGGCGCTCTCCTTCGCCGACGCGATCTGGGGCGGCGGCTTCGCGCCTGACGCGCCACTTTTCAGGAACCTGCGCGATGGCGGCCCGCTCACGACCCGTTCCATGGAGCGCACCATGAAGCGCTGGCTAACCGCCTCCGGCCTTCCGCCATCGGTCACGCCCCACAAGCTCCGCCACTCCTTCGCGACACACATGCTCGACGCCGGCGCCGACTTGCGCTCCGTGCAGGAACTGCTAGGCCACGCCTCGCTCTCCACCACGCAGATCTACACACATGTCACCATAGAACGGCTGCGCGAGACATACGAGCAAGCCCACCCCCGCGCCACCTAGTTCCCCCGTTCCCCCTTCCCCGGTCCCC
>JAGCUY010000040.1 GCA_017962605.1 Kiritimatiellia bacterium
GAGGTTGATGGAACTTGCGGCAAAAGCGATCGTGGCGTAGCCGCCACGGGCGGCGTCGTAGCCACATCGGTTTTGGCGCGGCTTTTGCGTCCGGCCACAGGCCGGTTACGTTGATGGGGGAATGGGGAACGGGGAATGGGAGATGAAAATGTGAAAATTTGGAAATGTTGCCAATTATCAATGTTGCCAATGGCCAATGTGGGACTAGGGACTAGGGGCTAGGGGCTAGGGACTAGGGACTAGGGGCTAGGGGCTAGGGTTGGACTCCGATCCGGCCGCAGCGCCTAACGCAAGTCGCTTCGCGACACGCAAGGGTTACGCTCGCATCGATGTGGCTACGACGGGCCATGCCCTACGCCACAATCGATTCTCGCGTGGAGGTTGATGGAACTTGCGGCAAAAGCGATTGTGGCGTAGCCGCCACGGGCGGCGTCGTAGCCACATCGGTTTTGACGCAGCTTTGCGTCCGGCCATGGGCCGGTTGCGTTAATGGGGGAACAGGGAACGGGAAATGGGAAATTATGGTATAATCATTCATGTAATGGAGGGGATTTTTATGACATCCGTGGCAGAAGCGATTGATGGAATGAACGTCAAAGAGAAAGTCCAGACGATGGATTATCTCTGGTCGTCGTTGGAAGCCCCGGCCAGCAAATACACGCCGCCGGAATGGCACGGCCGAGAATTGGCCAGACGCGAAAGGCTCTACGCCGAAGGCAAGATTCCAGTCTATGACTGGGCCGATGTCAAGGCGCGTCTTGAAGCAAGAAGGGCGGCGCTCTGAAGCCATGCGCGTGAGGCTCACGGCGCTTGCCGAATTCGACTTGGCGGAAGCCCAGGACTTCTATGCGCCAAACGGCGGATGGGTGGTCGAGCACTTCATGAAGAACATCGATCTGGCTCTTGGCAATCTTGCCGAGACCGCTGGCATCCATTCGCGATATTTCGGGCATTATCGCCTGGGAGTGCCTCACTTCCCGTTTTCAATCTATTATGACATTGAAGATGACGCGGTTGTCGTCAAGGCGATTCTTGATGACCGCTTCGGTCCTTTGCGAATCTCAGCGCACTTCGGCCCAAAGCAAGACCCTGTGCCATGATGCCTAAAGTCTTTTGACTCTACCGGCGCAATCCTTCAAGCAAGGCGCGCTTGCGGAGGGTGTCGGCGGCGGGGGCCATGTGCTTGATGTCGGGGCCTTCCTTTTCAAGATCCCAGCACGACCGTCTTCAAAAGGCGGAAGTCGCGTCCGAGATGGTGGAGACGGACTTCGTCTGCGGCGATGTCGTCTGGTCGCAGGCAACCCACGAGAAAGGAGGCGGCAAGGCTTCGCAGTATCCTACTGAGGCGTGGAATGCTCCTTGCCGTCAAGGAGGTTGTCTGATCGCTGGACATCAGTGGACGCTTATCACCGTTGTCCTTGGCCTTTGCGCCACAATTGCGAACCAGCCGGCGTTCCAGGTTTCAGACGAAGAGGTGAACGCTTTTGTAGCAAGGAGATTTCCCTCCGCTGCGACTGGCACGGGGTCGCTCGCGCGCGGCAAGCACGCAGTCGGCGAGCACCAGTGCCAGCGCGGTTGCTGCGCCAAGCGCAGCTTTCCCGGAGCCCGGCCGATGCGGGAAGGGGATGAAGAATGATGGATATCGCAATAGTTGATTACGGACAATGATATTGTTTTTTACGAAGCATGAAAAGAGTGAAGGAAGTTTGAGCCTTTCAGGCGAAGTTTGGAGGTTTGGCGGCGAGCGCCCTGGCTTTTTGTGAAATTTCAGCCATATTTTTGCCGAAATGTTGTGCCATTTATGAGATTTCGGGAAAAATAAACTGTTTTCCTGGCTATACTTGACTAAATCTATGCTTTGTGTTATTATTTTTCCAAGCTAGGAGAGGCAGACATGATAGGTCGAGACAGGGAACGGAGAATGCTTGAGGACGCCCGGGATTCCGAATACTCGGAATTTGTCGCCGTTTACGGAAGGCGGCGCATCGGGAAGACCTTTCTGATTCGCGAGACATTCGACTATTCCTTCACTTTTCAGCATTCCGGCATCGCGAATTCAGGGATGAGGCGCCAACTGCGTGCCTTCGCCGGATCGCTGAAGGAGGCGGGGCTGGAATTGAACTCGATGCCCGCCGACTGGTTTGACGCCTTTGATTCCCTGAAGGACCTTCTGCGCCAGTCGCCCGAAGGGAAAAAGATCGTGTTCTTTGACGAAATGCCGTGGATGGACACGCCAAAATCGGGGTTCGTCGCGGCGCTTGAAAACTTCTGGAACGCCTGGGCATCCGCGCGCAAGGACATCCTGCTGATTGTGTGCGGCTCGGCAACTTCCTGGGTGGTGGACAAGATATTGCGCAACAGGGGAGGGCTGCATAACCGCGTCACCGTTCAAATCCCCCTTGAGCCTTTTACGCTGCGCGAGTGCGAACTCTTCGCGGAATCCCGCAAACTTGGTTTTTCGCGTCGGCAGATTGCCGAAACCTACATGGCGCTTGGAGGCGTCCCCTTCTACTGGAGGCTGCTTGAGCGAGGCTTGAGTCCCGCCCAAAACTTCGACGCGCTGTTTTTCTCGCCGACCGCAAAACTCAGAATGGAATACGGCGAACTTTACGCCTCTCTTTTCAAGAAGCCCGCGCCATACGAGGCAATCGTTTCCGCACTTGGCGAAAAGGGGACTGGCCTCTCGCGGGCGGAGCTGTCGGCGGCGACAGGTTTTCCTGAAACGGGAACGCTAACCCGCCAGCTTGAAGAACTCGAGCAGTGCGGCTTCATCAGGAAATACGCCGCGCTCGGGAAAAAGAACAAAGGTGCCGTTTTCCAGCTGATAGACAACTTCACGCTGTTCCATTTCAAGGCGGAGAAGGCCGTGCGTGGCATTGGCGGACGCAACTGGACGCAATCCGCCGGTTCGCCATTCGTGTCCGCCTGGGAGGGGATTGCCTTTGAACGCGTCTGCCTCCAGCATGTCGGGCAAATCAAAGCCGCACTTCAAATAGGCGGCGTCGCCGCGCAGGTGGCGGCATGGCGCGGGGAGGCGGATGGCGAAAGCGCACAGATCGATCTTGTCATTGACCGCGCCGACGGGGTTGTCAACCTTTGCGAGATGAAATTCAGCCGAGAGCCATATTCGCTCGACGCGGAAGAGCTTCGGCGCCTTGAACGACGGAGAAGAATATTCAAGGCGGCGACGGGAACGGGCAAGGCCATCCATCTCACAATGGTGGTCGCCCCGGAACTGAAGCGCAACACCGCCGCCTTCGACATCCAGTCCGTCGTTTCCCTTGATGACCTTTTTTGTGAAGGGGCTTTTTGAATTCGCATTCCAATTTCTGCCATTGATGATTAATTGAAGGTTGCGGCTATGGTGCGTCAAACAGGGAAATCTTCCGAGCGATTCAAGGTCCTGGTGTGGCTGGGGCTGGAGTCGGCGGCGGCGCGCGCCCTCGCCCGGGGCGTCCTGCGCTACGCCGCAACCCACCGCCACCTTGACCTCCACATCTGGAACCAGCACGCCCCACGCGGCGAATTCACCGACTGGGACGACTGGCGGCCAGACGGCATCGCGGCCGGCGACGCCGGAATCGCAAGGCCAATGCCGACATCTGTCCGCGCGGCCGTCGTCTTCCACTGGACCGGCGGCGACGCGCGAAGCTCGCTTCAGCGTCGCGACAGTTTCGCCACGAAATGCGTTCCGCTTAACGCAACCGGCCCATGGCCGGACGCAAAGCTGCGTCAAAACCGATGTGGCTACGACGCCGCCCGTGGCGGCTACGCCACAATCGCTTTTGCCGCAAGTTCCATCAACCTCCACGCGAGAATCGA
>JAGCUY010000041.1 GCA_017962605.1 Kiritimatiellia bacterium
CATCGCCCAAAACCCAAAGGCCAATGTAGCCAAGGCCCTTTGGCGCTGACAACTCCGCTCCGGCAAGCCCGCCGCCTCAATGCCGCGACTTCCGCTCCCCATTCATGGGAAGGCTCGCCCACGAATCACTAACCCAATACAACTAGTTTTCTCTCCAACTTTTTAAGCACCATCGCGCGGGCACGGAGGCGCGCCTCGTATCGATGGTGTTGGTGCCGACGCTCTACTTCCTCGCGGAGAAGAGGCGCAGGGTTTCCACTGCGGCAATTGCCAAATAGACGGAAACTGCGCAGCAAAGTGCTATCAGCGGTGCGGATGAAAGCCCCGCCCATTCGCGGCAGCGGATAATGTCCGTCCAGAGATGCGGCCAGAAGGCCGGCGTCTGGTGCGCCACATAGACCGCGAAAGCCGGCCTTGCGAGCGCGTTTATCCAGCCCCTGCTGCCGATGTCCGTCTTCGCAAAGAAGGCGAATATGCAGAAGGCGGAGAGGAACATTGGCAGGGACTTGAAGTCCGCGAGAATCCTCTCCGCGGCGCGGTATGCGGCCGGCGTGGGGCCGCCGGGGCCGCGCGTGCAAAGAATCGCCCACTCAAGCAGGACCGGCGCAGCGTAGAATGCCAGCCCAACAGCCAGCGCGCCCCATTTCGGGATTCGGGCCAGCGGATCCCCTTCCCCTCGCTTCAGCCATGCGACGAACAGGTAGAGGAAGACGAACCAGAGGATTGCGGAAAAGAAGTCGTTGGCGATTGTCCCGGCAAATGTCGCGGGAACGGTCAGGACTATGAGGAGGGCGGCTGCGGCGCGGCCCAGGTCGCGCCGGCTGACGGAGAAAGCCGCCGCATGCAGGATTGGCGCCACCGCCAGGAGGATCAGCCACGCCGAGGCGTACCAGAGCGGGCGCCCCAGAACCGGGAGGCAGGCGCGCACAAAGGTCCCTGCATCGACGCCGCCCCAGCGGATTGCAGTGAGGATGGTCAGCGGAACGGTGTATGATAGGACGGTGGCGTGGATGCGCAGCCAGCGTCCGAGGCTGAATTCCGGCCTATCTACGAGGAACCAGCATCCCAAAAGGGCGAAAAGCCCAACGGCAAGACGCGCCCCATTGGCAAGGAAGAGACTTGGCAGCCAGGCCGACGGTGGAACGCTGGCGGTCACGCGCCCCTCGCTGAAGAGGTGGCCGGTGACTATCGCCAGCATGGCGAGGATTCGAAGAAGCTCGAAGTTCGATTTGCGCATGAAAGGGGAACGGGGAACGGGGAATAGTGGGGAACGGGGAACGGGGAAGTTGAAAAGTTGAAAAGTTGAAAAGTTGAAAAGTTGGAATGGGGAATGGGGAATGGGGAACGGGGAACGGAGAGGAAGAGGTGGAACGGGGAACGCTATGTTGTGGCGCGGCGGCGGTGGGCGGCCGTGGGGATGTGCAGAGACTCGCGGTATTTAGCAACCGTCCGCCGCTTGATGTCAACGCCACTGCGCACGAGCATGTCCGTAATCGCCTGGTCGGAGTAGGGCTTGTTGGAGTCCTCGCCCTTCACAATGGCGGCGATCTTTTCCATGACGGCCCTGTTGGAGACAGCCTCCGCGCCATCGCCGGAGCCGCCGCCGGTCTTGCGAAGCCCCGCCGAGAAGAAATACTTGAACTCGAAGATGCCGATAGGCGAGCGGAGATACTTGCCGGAGACGGCGCGGCTGACGGTCGTCTCGTGGCGACCGATCTTCGTGGCCACGTCGGCCAGCGTCATAGGTTTCAGCCGCGACACGCCATGCGTGAAGAAGTCCTGCTGCATCTCGACGATTGTCTGGCCTACCTTGAGGATGGTATCCGCGCGCTGGTCGAGGCTGTGCGCGAGCATTTCGGCTTCGCGCAGGTGACTGCGGATATAGCCCTTGTCTTCTGCCGACACGGCCGAATCGTCGAGGTATTCGCGCATGTTCTCGTTGATGACGACGCGCGGCACCATGTCGGCGTTCAGCTGCGCCACCCAGCGGCCAGTCCTGTCGCGCACGACCTCGACTTCGGGAACGACGTAGTCCTCGGTTGAGACAGGGTCGAACTCTGCCACGGGATTGGGATTGAGCGAGCGGATGAGGGCGATTGCGTCAATGACTTCGGCGCGAGAGGCGCCTAGCTTGGAGGCGATGGCGGATTCGCGGCCGCCGGCGGCGAGATCGTCGATGCACTCCGATGCGACGCGCTCCGCGAGCGCTACCAACGTGGCCGGCGGCGCAGGGATGTCGGCGGCCCCTTGCAGCGTGGCGATGGCGCGGAGCTGAAGGACAAGCCGCTCGGACGCGCTCCGCGCCGCAAGCCCAGGCGGGTCAAAGGTTCGCTGGATGGTCTCAAGGACGCGCTCGACCTTGGCAAGCGGCGCGCCAGTGACCTCTGCAATCTCGCCGACGGTTACCGCAAGCATACCGGTGGAGCTGAGGTTCGCGATGATCGTCTCGGCGATGGAGATCTCTTCGGGCGTGAAATCGGATGTCGCTATCTGGCTGCGGAGGTGCTGCTCCAACGAGACTGGCTGACGCAGGGACTCAAACATGTAGCGGCGCCGCTCCTCGGCATCTGGGTCGCCGCCAGAGTGCGTGGGGGCGTCATGGAACTGGAAATCGTCGTCGTTCTCGGCGATTTCGGCCTCCGCCTCGATGCCGTCACGGTCAATCGTTGGGGCGTCAAGCTCGATGCTTGGGGCGACGACCTCCTCGATCGCGGGGTTGGTCTGCGCCTCCTCGCGGATCCTCTGTTCAAGCTCCGCCAGCGGCAGCTGCAGGATGTCGAGCGACTGCCGCTGCTGCGGCGACATCGACATCGTCTGCTTCTGCCGCTGGCTCTGAGACAGACCTAGCGACGGAGCCGGCATTAAACACCACTGTATGCGGAGAAGGCTCCGTCAACGGGCAGGACCACGCCGTTCACGAAGGAGGAAGCCTCCGCGTCGGCGAGGAAGAGCAGCGCGCCAGTGAGGTCTTCGGGCGTGCCGAAGCGCTCCATCGGCGTGTGCGCCAGGATCTTCTTGGCGCGGGCGGATGGCGTGCCGTCGGGGTTCACCAGGAGCGCGTGGTTCTGCGCGGTGAGGAAGAAGCCAGGGGCGATTGCGTTCACGCGGATGCCGACCTTGGAGAAGTGGACGGCGAGCCAGCGCGTGAAGTTAGAGACGGCCGCCTTGGCCGCAGAATAGGCCGGAATCTTGGTGAGCGGCGTGAAGGCGTTCATCGAGGAGATGTTGATGATGGTGCCGCCGCGCCCCGCCATGCCGCGTGCGAAAGCCTGCGTGGTGAGGAGGGTGCCGTTGAAGTTCAGGCCGAACACGAAGGCGATGCCGTTGGGGTCGAGGTCGAAGAAGGTCTTGACGTCGGGGTCGGCGCCGTCCGCGAGGTCGGCGGCCTCGAGGTATTCCTTCGAGGTGGTGCCCTTGGGGTTGTTGCCGCCCGCGCCGTTGACGAGGATGTCGCAGGGGCCGAACTTGGCCTCTACCGCGGCTGCGGCGGCCTTCAGCGAGGCCGGGTCGAGGACGTTGACCTCGACGGCGATGGCCTGGCCGCCGTCGGCGTTGATTTCGTCGGCGAACTGCTGGGCCTTGGGAAGGGCGAGGTCGAGAAGGGCGACCTTTGCGCCGGCCTTGGCAAGGGCCTTGGCCATCACGCTGCAGAGGATGCCGCCGGCACCGGTGACGACGGCCGTTTTTCCAGAAAGATTAACTTGCATTTTTACTCCTTGTGAAAAAAGGTGAATACACCTATCTATGCTACAAAATCGCGGCGCGTCTTGCAAATGAATCATTGCGCCACCTACGGCGATGGTGTAGAATAAAGGCCATGCGACATGCAACGATAATTAGCGGACAAGATTCAAGGAAAACGTGCGTGGCCAAAGGCTTCGGCGCGACGGGCTGCGCCCGCATGCTAGGCGCAATGGCCGTCGCGCTTGGATTTGCCTTCGGGGCTTGGGCGGACGTCTCGCCGCAGGACTTGCAGATTGAGACGGTGGACGGCATCAACTGGTCTTTTGTCACCAATGGCGGCAAGGCCAAGGTGACAAACAAGAGAATGCACACGGCAATCGACGCATCGACCACTGGCGCGGTCGTCGTGCCAGACACACTCGGCGGCTGCCCTGTCACGGCCATCGGCGCGTATGCCTTCTTCCAAATGCCTGGCATCACTTCTTTGACAATCCCCGAAGGCGTGGAGGAAATCGAATACTATGCTTGCCGCGGATGCACAAACCTGGAGACAGTCTCCCTGCCGTCCACACTTAGGTCGATTGGCAACGCCGTGTTTTTCAACTGCCAAAGCCTGAAAGTCGGTCACATCCCCGACAGCGTAACCTCGATGGGGAGCGAGACTTTCTCGGGATGCCGGTCAATGACATCGGTCAAGTTCTCTGCAAACGTCAATTCGCT
Source organism: Kiritimatiellia bacterium (assembly GCA_017962605.1). GTDB lineage: Bacteria > Verrucomicrobiota > Kiritimatiellia > RFP12 > JAAYLN01 > RGIG5952. Next base: position 4,405 of record JAGCUY010000041.1, read on the forward strand.
CGGTACGATGACCTGCTACAACTGCAGCAACCTCACCAACGTCACAATCCCCGATTGCGTGAGGGACATCGGCATTTCGGCCTTCTTGAACTGCGGCAAGCTGAAATCCGCCAGCATCCCAAACTCTGTGACGAACATCGGCAACTTTGCGTTCAACAAATGCACCTCGCTTGAAACACTGGAACTTCCCGACGGACTGACAGCGATAAACCAATCATTCATGGAATGCTCGTCACTGAAATCTGTTAGGATTTCGGCGAATGTCGCGACAATAGCGCCAAATGCATTTTTCCAATGCTCGTCCCTGACTAGCTTTGAAGTCGATCCGGCAAATACGGCATTCAAGTCCGTTGACGGCACAATCTGCGACATAACGGGGGCGGAACTGGTTGCATGGCCGTATGGCCTGTCGCCAATTGTCATTACATCGGGCGTGAAGCGGATAGGCAATGGCGCATTCGCCTATCGGCCTGACATCACCTCCTTTGTTTTTCCTGAAGGGCTGGAGGCAATCGGGGCTTCGGCCTTCCAAGCATGCAGCCATCTTGGCACGGTTACATTCCCATCTTCCCTCAAGACAATAGGCAAACGCGCTTTCTACCGCTGTTCCGAGCTTTCATCAGTGGCATTCGGCGAAGGGCTTGAAACCGTCGGCGAAAAGGCGTTCGAAGAGACGGCCATCCAGTCTCTGGCATTTCCACTATCTACAACGCTCATTGACCAACAGGCATTCAATAATTGCCGGCAACTCGCATCGCTGGAGGTCAGTTCTCCGGCATGCCGCATAGCGGAAGATGCATTTGACCACTGCCGTAATCTGTCTTCCGTCCATATCGCCAGAGGGGCCGATGTCAGCATGTTGGCGTTCGGCTATCCAATAGCCGACCATACCGATGATAACCGCGACGTCATTTGGGCATGCGACTTCAACAAGGGGGTTGTGGGCGAAGACATCCAAAGTGACTGCTATGCCAACGGGCATGTCGTTGTCTCGGGGGACGGGACCCAAGCAGATATCGCCATTGACAAGTCTTCCGGAAGGACATGCGCGCTGCTGGATTCCTCCAATGGCGACGGAGTGTCCTTTTCGGCAAACAAAATATCCGGCAATCGCTTTGGCGACGCCGTTGCCATTAGGAGGGGGAAGCTTGTAACGCTGTCCTTCCAGATTTCCTCCATTGGCCTATGCGACCCGTGCGTTGGTGCGGAGGATGGGTCGCAAGGCACCATGATTGGCCTTGACGACAAGCTCGTCCTGAGGTGCTGCAAGGATAACGGGGATGATCGTGGCTATGTCTGGCAGGTGACTGCCGGCATTCTTGACAAGCATGGGGAAGTTATCGAGAGCACCGTCGCGCTTGATTCGTCAGACGACTCCCAGGAACTCCCGGACTTCACCAGGGAATGGGGCGAGATCAGAATCCAGGTCATAAAGCACATTCCTAAGCATGGGCCCGTTTATAAGATTTACTTCAACCGAATCCTTGCCAAGGCTGAAACAGGTGGCACAGTCTTCCAGGCAAGGCCGTCAGCGGAAAACAAGACAGGAGTGTCCGCCTTACGGATCTCCGGCGCTGCGGCTGTGGATGATATTGCATTCAGCCTTGACGACATCGGCTGGCTTAGCGATGATGCAAAGAATTTCGACGACTACGTTTCGCTTGAAGCGGCTTCCCCAGTGCCCGAGCGCGAACTCGCGCCCCAGGAATTGCGACTTGCCCCAGACATGAGGCCTTTTGGCGGCACATGGACAAATGCCGAGGGGGAGGCTATCCTCATTGTAACTAGCAACAACCGGTGCTGGCTAAAGCAAAATGGGGAGTGGAACTTCGGCGAGACTGAACGTATCCGTGAAGACCACTTGGAACTCTTCGTCGAGGGGAAACATGTCCTGTTTCGCCCCAATCCATGGATGTGGGAGAAGCTGCATGATGCGGGATTCGCCGTCGATGATGAAAAATGGTATGTCGGGGATGAGTCAGTTTTTCAGTTACTCGAATACAAATCCACTTCGCCTGACAGGGGGAATGCGGGCAAAGGCAAGTTGACGGAAGTGGCGAAGGCCAGCGTGGACTACCAACAGGATGACGCATGGCATTGCCCGGAAACTTATGTCGGCATCTGGCATATTGCCGACAGGGTCGATGTTGACAGGACCACTGACGGCCGCTACCTTTCAATCCGCCCGGACGGAAGCGGAGGCGCTTTCTTCATGAAGGACGGATGCGCAGCGCCCGGAGGCGGGTTGCAATGGACGATGGAGGAAGAGGGGATACGCTGCGTTCCTATTGGCGATGACCCGCGTAACGCCACCCCATCCGACGATGCCTACTACATGTGGTTCAACACCGCCACGGAGAAGATGGCAGTCCGCCGCTGGAGCAATTGGTGGATCGCCAAGCGGGCAGACGATGTCCAAGACCCCCTTGACACATGCCGGGACATGATGCTTTCACGCTCATACCTTGGGTGCTGGTCAGGAGGCGAAATGTTCGGGGCTTTCTCCGTTTGCCTCGAACCGGACGGAAGCGGGTTCTTCCAAGACTCCATGTATGGAACGCCAGTCATGTGGGAGGCCGATACGAACGGCAACATCACGATTACACTTCCCCTGCCCTATGGCGAGACCACCAATGCCATGATGCGCTATGTGCCATCAACCGATACCATGTATTTTCCGGGGGACAGGGCGGCGCCGCGCAAACGCGACATACATTCCCAACATCCCGTGAAGGACATCACCGATCAATTGAAGGCAAGATTTGAACAATACCGTGCCACGCGAATGCAGGAGATGGCGAAGTTGAAAGTGAACCTGGAAGAAGAAACAGGGAACCAGCACTTTGAGGATCTCGAATCACTGATGGTCTGGCTGCAAGGCGCAAAAGACGATGGGGAAGTGTCGAGGCATGCTGCAATTGAAACGGTGTCTCCGCACCTGTCAGACACCATCACATGTTACTCGAAGGGAGTGTGGACGGTTTCCCTCGGAACTGGTTATTTTGAACGAGGCATGCGCCCGTCTGAATCTGAAATTGAATCCCTGGTATGGCAGATGGTCACCCATCCAGACAAATTGCCACAACGGCAAGTTGAAAACCATGCCGGGCTGGAAGAATTGGAGAAAGTGTGCGAGAGGCACGACAAAATGACAATGAAAAAGAACTCATTTGAAAAATTCACATGGTGGTGGCATTGTTGTATCGACTGGGTGACTGTGAAATTTGCGGAAGAGGATGCGAAAGAGGTTGCGGAAGCCCTGCAGGCCAGGCTTCGCGGGCGATTCCCCTGCGACGCCAAAGTCACGATAACCCGCCGCAAAATTCAATGAGAGGACATTGTTTTTCACAAAAAAAGCCTCTCCTCTCCACGCGCGAAAAGGAACATTCCCTCATTTTTTCGGGAAAACCTGTGGCATATTCCCTCATTTTTTCGGGTTTCCACACCGAACATTCCCTCATTTTTTCGGGTTTCCACTTGCGCCAACAGGTATGACATGGTATTATAATACCAAGTTGTGGGCAAGAAAATGAGATATCTTAAACGAAAATTCGATGACTGGCTGTCTGCCTGGCGGGCTGATCCCAACCGCAAACCCCTTCTCGTAAAGGGGGCGCGCCAAGTTGGGAAAACAGAATCCATCCGTCATTTCGCCGCTGCCAATTACGAGAAAGTCATCGAAATTAATTTTGTTCTCCAGCCGGAATTCAAGCAAATCGTCGCGGATGGATACAAGGCGGGGAGTGTCATCCGGCGCATGTCTGCTCTTGATCCAACGCTGCGCTTTATCCCTGGGCGCACACTCCTGTTTTTTGATGAGATACAGGAGTTTCCCGACATCGCGACTTCATTCAAGGACTTCAAGGCCGATGGAAAATATGACGTCATCTCCAGCGGCTCGATGCTTGGAATTCACTACAAGCAGATTGCAAGTATCCCAGTTGGTTTCAAGACAGACTATGACCTCGCCTCCCTTGACTTCGAGGAATTCCTGTGGGCATGCGGCTATAATGAAGATTTCATCGACGACCTGTATGGGCATCTTGTGGAGCGTCGGCCGTTTGACGCCATGTCCCTCGACTTGATGGATAGGCGTTTTCTTGATTATTGCGCGCTGGGGGGAATGCCAGAGATTCTCAGGAACTTCTTTGAGAGGGGAACGTTTGAAGGATCGTCTGAGCTTCAACGCGAGTTGTTCCTCGCCTATCGTGATGATGTGAGAAAGTATGCTGATGGCGTTGACCAGACTCGCATATTGAATGTCCTCGACCATGTGGCGCAGCAACTCGCCAAGGAGAACAAGAAATTCCAGATTTCCAAAGTGGCGAAAGACGCCCGGTTCAAAGACTATCGCGGGTGCGTCGAGTGGCTGGAGGATGCAGGCGTCATTAACGTCTGCCATGCGATGAGCTTTCCCGAACTGCCGATTGGCGGCAATCAGGACGAAGACAAGTTCAAAATATACTTCTCAGACAGCGGGCTTCTTCTTGGGCAGCTTGACGAGGAATCGCAACGCGACTTTCGCGCCAACCGCAATCTCGGCACCTACAAGGGCGGCCTATACGAGAACATCGTTGGGGAGGCCTTGTCGAAAAGCGGGGCACCGCTCGTTTATTACAAGCGCGATGACTCAACGCTCGAAATGGACTTCTTCCTCCGCGATGCGGAGAACCTCGTTCCCGTGGAAGTGAAAGCGGGATCCTCCAAGGCAAAGTCCATCCGCAACATGATTGACAGCGACCGCTACCCAGACATAAGGTGGGGAGTCAAGTTGATTAGAGGGAATGTTGGCTTTGCAAATGGCATACTGACGCTCCCGCAATGGACGGCGTTTCTTCTCAAACGGCTTCTGTCAAATTCATCACCACGTTAATGGTGGGCATTTTCCTAAATCGGTCAATGCGCAGTTTGTCAAATAGAAAAGACACCGAAGCGCGTTAAAGGTTGACCCCGTTGTTCAAAAGGCTGGACACCGAAGCGCGTCGCGAGCAGGCGGATGGGCTAGCCCATCCGCCTGCTCGCTATTGACTTGCGTTGTCCGTTATCGCCCTTACGAGAGACTTGATTCTTGCGACGAGCTGGAACACGTTGGTCTCGTCACGCTTCCGCTCAAGTTCGGCGATGCGCGCGGGGTCGCACTGGCCCGTTGCCTTGCACCTTTCAAGCGGAGTCCGG
>JAGCUY010000042.1 GCA_017962605.1 Kiritimatiellia bacterium
CCATCCCCCATTCCCCATTCCCCATTCCCCGTTCCCCGTTCCCTCAAATGAAAAACTCCTCTCGCTCATGGCTCCTCTTTCTGGCTCTCTTCGCGGCCCTCGCCGGCGGGATGTTCTGGCCGCTTCTCAAGGTCGTGGGCGGAGGATGTCTCGTCGATGGGCACTTCACCGCCCACTACCTTCTCGGCGTCTTCAAGAACCCCATCTACGTGGAAGGGCTGCTGAACTCGCTCGTCATCGCCGTCTGCTCGACATTCGCCGCATCCTGCCTCGCCATCCCGCTCGCATGGCTTTCGCACCGCTTCCGCTTCCCGGGGCAGAAGGTCTTTTCGTCGCTAGTCCTCGTGCCGCTGATCCTTCCGCCATTCGTGGGCGCAATCGGCCTCGCGCAGATGCTCGGCCCATACGGCGCGCTCAACGCACTTCTGCACTGCGGCCCCATTGACTGGCTCGGACAGGCCCGCTGGGCGGGCGTCGTGGCCATACAGGCGCTCACGCTCTACCCGATCATTTTCCTAAACGTCAGCGCCGCCCTCGCCAACATCGACCCGGCGATGGAGGAGGCCGCGCAGAATCTGGGCGCATCCGGCGCGACGATCTTCCGCCGCATCACCCTGCCGCTCATCATGCCGGGGCTCTTCGCTGGCGGAACGCTCGTGTTCATCACCTCCTTCACCGAACTCGGAACGCCGCTGATGCTCGGCGTGACGCGCTGCGCAGCCGTCCAGATCTACGACGAGATCAAGGAAATCAGCGCCAGCCCCTTCCCCTACGCGCTCGTGACGGTGGTTCTCTCATTCAGCGTCCTTCTCTACGCGGCTATGCGCCTGACCCTAGGCTCGCGCGCCCACGCCATGCAGGGCAAGGCGACTGTCGCCGCCACCACCCGCGACGTGCGCGGCTGGCGCGGGGCGTTGGTGCTTCTGCCATTCGTCGTCGTCACCTGCCTGGCGTTGTCGCCGCACATCGGCGTGCTGCTCACCGCCGTCAGCGTTCCCGGTTCATGGTATCAGAGCGTCCTGCCACGGGCATTTACCGGCGCGAACTTCGTCGAGGCGATTGGCCACGACATGACCCTGGCGGCGGTCCGCAACTCGCTCACCTTCTCTACGCTGGCAGTCGTCGTGAACACCATCCTGGGCGTAGGCATAGCGTGGGTGGTGGTGCGTTCGCGCATCCGCATCCGTGGCGTCCTCGACGCAATCGCCATGATCCCGCTTGCCGTGCCGGGACTGGTGATGGCCTTCGGCTACGTGGCCATCGGCAACTGGATGGGCAACCGCCAGACGGTCATGGACTCCGCGCTCCTGCGCCACCTGCTCGACATCCGCGAGAACCCGACGCTCTTCCTCGTCATCGCCTACGCGGTGCGGAGGCTGCCCTACATGGTGCGCGCCGCAGTCGCCGGACTCCAGCAGACCTCGGTAACGCTTGAGGAGGCGGCCGCGAACCTGGGCGCGGCGCCATTCCGCGTGGCGCGGCGCATCACGATGCCGCTTATAGCGGCGAACCTCATCGCCGGCGTCCTGCTCGCCTTCTCCTTCAGCATGCTGGAGGTTTCGGACAGCCTCATCCTGGCGCAGAAGATTGAATACTACCCGATCACGAAGACAATCTTCGAGATGTTCCAGCTGATAGGCGTGGGACGCCACCTGGCGGCGGCGCTGGGCCTCTGGGCGATGGGATTCCTCACCGTGGCGATAGCCGGAAGCTCGGTTCTGCTAGGCAAAAAACTCGGCGCGCTTTTCAGGGCATAGAAAAAAACTTGCATTTTCTCGCGGTCTGTGGTAGAATAATTTCACTTCTTTTTTGGGGGAGTAGCGCAATTGGTTAGCGCACCGGACTGTCGATCCGGCGGTTGCGAGTTCGATCCTCGTCTCTCCCGCCACTTTTGAAAAAGGCGCACGGCTTGTGCGCCGTTTTCGTTTCAAGAGCGCAATGGCAGAGTCCACCACATTGTCGGCAAAGACGTTGACACGGCGGAACGCAAAGGATAAAACCGTTCTGGCGATTCTGCCGATGGGCAACGGCATGGCCCAGGCGGCGCTGTCCGGCATCCGGGCAGAGGCCGCCGTCCGCCGCTGGCATGTCATGTCGGCGGAAACCGAGCGCGCTTCCGATGGTTCTCTGCGCGTCGAACGCTCGTCGGGAAGCATCGCGTCGGTCGGGGAACTGGCAGCCCTGATGCGCCCGGACGGCGTGATTGTCTGGGGCTACGCCCTTTCGCCGGACGAAGTGGCAGCCAATGTGGGGACTGTTCCTTCCGTCTTCATCGACCCGCCGTTTGACATCCGGCCCAGCCGACGCAAATTCGCTGTTGTGCGCGGCGATGCAAGGGCGGTCGCCTCGCTGGCCGCCCGCGAACTGCTGTTCCGCGACTTCGCGGACTTGGCGTTTGTGCCGTCCAATGAGGACGAATCCTGGAACCACGAGCGCGGCGAGGCTTTCCGGGATTGCGCAAGGGTGGCCGGGGCGCGCTACCACGAATTCCATGCGCGGCGCGGAGAGGCGCTGGGTTGCTGGCTCGCCGCGCTGCCGAAACCGTGCGGCCTCTTCGCCGCCAACGACAAGGCCGGCGACGAGGTGCTGGGCGCCTGCGCCGCGCTCGGAATCGCCGTCCCGCAGGACATTTCGGTCGTTGGGGTGGACAACATGGTTTACCTGTGCGAAGGCACGGCGCCGACTCTTTCGAGCATCATGATGGACCATGTGGGCGAGGGGCGCGCCGCCGCCGAGCTGCTTGCCGACTGGATGGACGCGCCGCGCCGGTCTCCGCCCGAGCCCCGCTTCGTTCCCCCGCTGCGCGTGGTGCGCCGTGCCTCGTCGCGCGCGATGCCCGACCGCCGCGTGGCGAAGGCCATTGAGTTCATCCGCCTTGGGGCCTGCGAGGAAGGCTTTTCGCCCCGCGACGTAGTGGCGAACATGGGTGTAAGCCGTTCGCTCGCCTTCGACCTCTTCCGCCGCGTCGCCGGCCATACGATTCTCGATGAAATCCAATCCGTCCGGCTGGAACGCGCCCAGGAGCTTCTCCGGCAGGGCCGCCGCCCCGACATTGTCGGCGCCGACTGCGGCTTCTCCTCCCACGACGACTTCCGCCGCGTCTTCCGCAAGCGCTGCGGCATGTCGGTCAAGGCCTGGAAAGCGATGGTAAAATAGCTTTCAGGACTGCCTTTTTCTGGACTATTTGCCTGAAAATCGCTGGACGATATGTCCGCATTTTGATCTGGGTAAAGCGTATAATGGATGGTGTTCGCGTGATTCGTGCCCGCGGACGGCCACCGGGTGGCGGCGCGCGGGCCGAGGTGTGGACGTATTTCGCGCTGGCGGCGGGTGCCGTCCGCGCAAAGGAGAGCAAAGCATGAAAACTCTGCATCGAAAGTCTATGGCGGCCCTGTCAGGCGGTGGTTTCACAACGGCGGCGCTCACGCTGGCGCTCACCGCCGTCGGCGCGGCTACGGCATCCGCCGCCACAACGTCGTCGATCACCGTCGCCGACATCAGCTCTGGCCGCAACGCCTATTCGACCAACGGGAGGTGGACTGGCGGCGTCGCGCCCGCGAACGATTCTGGCAAGAACTACGACTTCGTCATCGCGAACGGCTACGACGTGTTCCTGCCCGACACGCATGTCGCCCTCACGTTTGGCGGCAACTCGGTCCAGTTCGGCGCATCGGACTTTTCGAGCGCGGGGACGCTCTATATCAAGGGCAACAACCGCTGGGTCACGTTCCCCGACCTGCGGCTCTACAGAGGCCTCTTCAGCCCGGCGCAGAACGGAGCGGTTGGCTTCACCGGCAACGCCACCGTTTACTCCACGGCGGAAGACCCCTTCAACTTCCTGATGAGACTCGACTACGATTCCTACTTCAACCTCGTCTTCACCGGCGGCGACACTAGCGCCGTCAAGTTTTCGGGGGCCTATACGAAGAAGAGCCCGATCTTCCTCTATGCGGACCAGTCGGCCACCTACTCCGGCTCGTGGATCGTCGAGGAGAACGTCGAGCTGCGTCCGTCCTACAACGCGAGCTACGGCGCCATCAGGACTTCGGCGCAGGCGTTCGGCAAGGCGCCGGCGGCGTTCAACCCGAAGGGAGTGGTCTTGCGGTCTGGCGCCACGCTACGCTACGAGGCGGCGAACAGGACTTTCCTTGCGACCGACAACCGCGGCCTATGGCTTGACGCGGATGGCGCTTCGGCCACCTACGTTCTCCTCAACGGCGCAAACCATGCGTTTGGCTGGCCGATCGGCGGCGCCGGGACGTTCCAGCTGATAGGAAGCGGGACGTTCTATTTGAGTTCCGAGTGTGCGGTGCCGCTTTCCGTGACGCAGCTTGTGTCGCTCCATCTGCTCTCCGGCGCGGCCGTCACAAACGGCCTCTCCAGCGTGAATCCGGTTGCCGCGACGGTCACAGTATCAGCGGACGGCGCGTCCTCGACGCCAATCCGCCTCGGAGGCACGTTCGACGTTCCGCTCCCCATCGGCGTCGCCCTCTCGCAGATCCCGTCCGTCGCAGCGACGACGGACATCCCCGTCTTTGTCATCGATAGCGCTTCCGCCAGCCAGTTCTCGGCCGCCGACTTCGACCCCTGGGGCGTTGCCGGTGCGCAGACGGCCAACGCCGATTCGATCGTCTTCTCAACCGACGGCAACGGCGACACGGTCGTCTCCGTGCGAGTCTTCCCGTTCGCCCGCTCCAACGCCTCGGCCGGCGCAATCGTCACGATGGACAACTCCGGACAGTGGACGCCCGCCGGCATTCCTTCGGCGGGCGGGAACTACATCGTCTGGAACAACAACCTGCGCACCGGCGGCGCCGACCTGCAGAACCCCTACAACGTGCAAGGCAGCCGGTTCATCCTCTTCAACCCGTCCGGCGCGACCTACTACGACTATCAGAGCAAGCACTACGGCACGGTGTTCCCGTTCCTCCGACTCCTGGACGACACCGGATTCGTGCCGGGTCATAGCAGGGCTGACTGGACTCTGGCGCTTGGCGGGCAAGTGGATGTCCGCACGTCGCGCTCCAAATATGCGAGACTGTGCGCAAGCGCCACCAACACGCGACTGGACGCGACGCTTTCCGGGCGCGGCAACCTGCTGCTGTTCCCCTACAACGGACTCTACCTCGAAATGGCGGGTGACGCCTCGGCATTCACTGGCCGCGTGATCGCCTCCAATTACCTCGATGCCGCCACGTCGACGCTCAAGGCGTCGTCCGAGGCGAACTTCGGCGGGAACCCCGAAACCTTCGCGGAGGATGCGTGGCATCTCTGCGCGAACGTGACGTTCGCGCCGACAGCCGACGTGGTCTTCGACGACGCGAACCGCGGCGTCACGCTCGCGGACGGATCGTCCGTCGATACGACTTCGGGCGACTTTATGGTGGAGACGCCCATCGTCATTGCGGGCGCGTTCGCGAAGAAGGGCGATGGCACCTTCGCCTACGGCGCTGGCGGCGCGACGGTGGCTTCCGGCGCGGCGATCTCGGTGAATGGCGGCGCAATCAAGGTGCAGCACGCAGACGGTCTGAAAGGCGCATCGGTCTCGTTCGCCAATGGCGCGATGCTCGCGGTGGACGTGGGGCCGGGATGCCCCGTCCTCGACCTCTCCACGACGACGCTCTCCAAGGCGGGTGCGCAGTATCTCGTGCGCATCGACCGCGCCGCGAACGACGACGGGACGCCACACGCGATCATGACGTTTGCCGACGCCGCCTCGGCCGAGGCGTTCGTCGCCAGCGCCAAGACGGTGAGCGGCACGGGCGCGAAGGGTTCGCTGACTGCCGATGGGGCCACCGTGAAATGCGGCATCTCGCCGTTTGTCCTAGTCGTGCGCTAGCGAGGGCATGAGCGAGGAAGCGGTCGACGGGATTTGTCCGCCGCGCCCGGAACTGGCGCCAATCTTCAACGAAGGCGCCGATCCGCCGGCGGCGCAGCCGTGCTATTCCATCACGGTGCCTGTCATGAACGATCCGGGGCTTGAAACGTTCGGTGGACGGGAGAATGTCATGGCGGAGCTGAGGAAGCTTGACGCTTCCCGGGTCAATCTCTGCATGGATCGCTATGTGTTCGACCGCGAAAGGCGCGGGAAGGCGATGCGAACGCTCAAGGAGAACAACGACTGGTTCAAGTCGCATGGCCTTTCCACATGCGCATGGCTCTGGGCTTTCTGGGGCGAGGATGAGGCACAGCCGAAGTTCCACCGCATGACCGAAAGAAACGGCGTCCCCGGGCCGTTCTTCTGCCCGCTGGACGAGGACTTCCGCAAGTTCGCCGCCGACTATGTCGCGGACATCGCCCGGACGGGCGTGGACATGATTCTCTACGACGACGACTACGGCTACCGCAACTTTTCGACGGGTCCGAAAATCTCCTGCCTCTGCGAAAGGCACCTTGCCGCATACCGGAAGGAACTCGGCGAGGACGTGGCCGCGGACGAGTTCAGCCGCCACGCGATGTCAGGCGGACGCAACCGCTGGCGCGACGCCTGGATGAAGGTGAGCGGCGAGTCTTTAGTGGCGTTTGCGAAGGAAATGCGCGCGGCGGTGGACTCGGTCAATCCGAAGATTCGATTTGGACTTTGCTCCGTCATGTCGATCTGGGACAACGACGGCACGGACGCGCCCACCATCGCCCGCGCCCTGGCCGGACCGGACACGCGACCATTCCTGCGCCTGATCGGCGCCCCGTACTGGGCCGTCGGCCCGCGATACTACGGCAGTCGGCTACAGAACGTCGTCGAACTTGAGCGCATGCAGCGCAGCTGGGTCGGCGACGACATCGAGGTCGTCGCCGAAGGCGATGCGTATCCGCGTCCACGCTACAACTGCGCCGCCGCCTACCTGGAGCTTTTCGACATGGCGGTCAGGGCGGATGGAAGGATGGACGGCATCATGAAATACGCGCTCGACTACCATCACCATGTCGATTACGAGCGGGGCTACACGATACGCCATCAGCGTAATGTCCAAACCTACGACTGGATCGATCGCAACATGTCCGCCAAGCCCGCCGTCGGCGTTCGCATCTACGAGTCGCTGCACAAGTTGCGCGACGCCGAGATACCGGAAAGCGACGCGAATTCCACGGCAATCTTCGAGCAGTTCGGCTCGCCGGCCGGAAAGCTGATCGCGGATGCCTCCATCCCTACGGTTTACGAAGGCCCCGGCATCTGCGGCGCGGCGTTCGGGGAGAACGTGAAGCAGGTGCCGAAGGAAGCGCTTGCCCGCGGGCTTATCGTTGACAGGCGCGGCGCGGAGCTTCTGGAGGAGATGGGCGTCTCCGTGGGGCTTGGGGACAAGGGGGCGAACGTCCCGGAGACCTTCTTCCACGAGAACGCGGACGGCGAAAGATTCTTCGTCATCAACTTCGACACCAAGGGTCCGAAGGGGCGTGACTACGAAACATCGCGGACATTGGCCAATACCGTGCGCAGGCTCACCGGCAAGAACCTGCCGGCCTACGTCAATGGATGCCCAGATCTCTACGTGATGGTCAAACGGGAAGGATCGGAAACCGTCATCGGACTGTGGAACATGTTCGCGGATTCCGTGCTGGACGGAATGGTCGAGCTGGATGCGCCCGCAGTGGACGTCGAGTTCTTCAACTGCACCGGCAGAAAGGATGGCGATCATCTCGTCGTCGACGAAATCCCCCCGTTTTCCTTCGCCGGGATTCGCCTGAACGCAAGGCGAAACTGATCTTTTTCACAAATGCACAACGACGCGAAGACAGATATACTCTGCATCTACTACCCAGAATGGCACGTCTATCCAGAAGGCGAGGCCATTTTCGGCAAGGGGCGCACCGAATGGGACTACGTGGATTCGGCTGTCCCTCGCTTCCCCGAACACGAACAGCCACTGCAACTTCTAGGCGGCCACCCTGACGACTCCAATCCGGCCGATGTCGCGAAGGAAATCGACCTCGCGGCCGACGCCGGCATCGACGTCTTCCTCTACGACTGGTATTGGGCCGACGGGCACCCCATCGCGCACGAGGCGCTCGAGCGCGGCTTCCTCCACGCCCCGAATCGGGGACGGATGAAGTTCGCGCTCATGTGGGCGAACCACCACCGCACCGACGTCTTCCGCACCGCGCCTGGCGCCTGCAACGACCGTCTCTGGTGGCGCCTTCGCTACGACCGCGCGGAATTCCTCGGCGCCATCGAGTACTGCATCGCGCACTACTTCGCCGCGCCGGAATACTACCGCAAGGACGGCAGGCCTTTCCTCTCCATCTACTCGGCAAGCGCGCTCGTCGAGGGCCTCGGTGGCCCGGAGGCGACGCGGGAAGTCTTCGCCGAGGCGCAGGCGAGAATGTCGCGGGCGGGACTGCCGCCGCTGCATCTCTCCGCGATGGTGCGCGATCCGGCGACGGCAGCGAGGATGGCCGAGGCGGGCTTCGACTCGACCTCTGCCTACAACGTCACGCCATACGAGTTCGACGACACGAGGATCCGCGAGGAGACGGGCGAGACGCGGCAGCTCTTCTCGCACAAGGAGTTCGCGGAAGCGCACGGGCCGTTCAATAAGCGGCTCGCCGCCGGCTCGCCCGTGCCGTTCATCCCTGTTGTCTCGCGGGGATGGGACCCCTCGCCCCGCTGCCGCCTTGATGAGCCCTTTCCGTGGCGGAAGCTGCAATATCCCTACCTCGGCATTATCCGCGACCTCTCGCCAGAGGCGTTCGGGCGGTGCGTCCGCGAGGCGTTGCGCCAGGCCGAGGCCGACCCGAAGAAACCGGGCGCGATCCTCATAAACGCATGGAACGAATACACCGAAGGCAGCTACCTCATGCCCGACACGCGGCACGGCGACGCATTCCTACGCGCACTCCGCGCGGTTTCCATCCCATGAATGCAATCCGCTTCAACTTGTCACGAGTCACCCGTATCCTGTCTCTCGCCATTGCGTCGGCAGCAATTGCCACCGCCGCGATGGACATCGGCGTCTGCGCCCACGTGGGCCGCGACGAGTTCGACGAGCGCGGACGGGCGTTCGACATGATGCGCGAGGCCGGCATTTCCTGGGTCCGCACGGACTTCGAGTGGTTCCGCTGCCAGAAGGAACCTGGCGGGGCATTCGACTTCTCCCGCTACGACGCCGTGGTTGACGACGCCCGAGCGCGCGGCCTTGAGATCCTGCCGATTTTCTGGAGCCCCCCGAAGTGGGCGCAACCGGACATGTCAAACATTGCTGGAACGCGGCCCTTCGTGGTGCAGCCGGACGCATCGTTCATGGACGCATGGCGGACCTTCGTGCGGGAAGCCGCGCTCCACTTCAAGGGGCGCTTCCGCGCAATCGAAATCTGGAACGAGGAGAACCACCCCATGTTCTGGCTGAACCCCAACGCGGTGGCCTACGTCCCCGTGCTGCGCGCGGCCTACGAGGAAATCAAGGCCGTCGATCCTTCCGTCACGGTCCTCCTCGGCGGTCTTGCCGGGACGCCGCTCGACTACATCGAGGCGCTTTACTCCGCAGGCGCGCGGGACTTCTTTGACGCAATGAATATCCACCCCTACAATTGGCCGGACCCGCCAGGCGGGGAACTGGCGCGTCAGCTCGACGGCCTGAAGAAAACGATGGCCGCGCACGGCGATGCTGGAAAGCCAATCTGGATCACCGAAATCGGATGGCCGACGCAAAAGGCGCGATTGCCGGCGCAGAACCTCTTCGTCGCGGCCCTGAAGGCGGCGCGCCCGGAACTGGCCACCTGGCGCATCGGCTACGTTGGCATTGACGAGGATTTTGCCAAGGGCGGGGAATTCGCCGAGGCGATGCGCGAACTGCTGCCGCCCGGCTCCACGGCCGAGGCGTACACGCCGCGCCAGCTCATCGCGAAGCTGGAAGCCGACGAACTCGATGCCGTAGTCTATCCCTACGCCGAGTCGTTCCCGCTTCGGACTGTAGAAGCCGTCGTCGATTTCGTCAGGAGGGGCGGGGTGCTACTCGACTTCGGCGGTTGCACGTGGTTCCCGTATCTTGACGGCAAGTTAGTCGAGAAGGATTCCGGTGGTCGTCCATATCGCGAGATCCTGCAGGAGAAACTGCGGACGAACATCGTCTTCCCGTCCGGGAAAAATGGACTGACGACCTCCACTAAGACCTACGCCACCGACGCCGCGACGGCGGCGGGGCTGAAGCCCGATCCCAATGGGTTCGCCTGCTTCCGGTTCTACGACGAGAAACGGCTAAAGCCGGGCGACCGCTTCATCCCTCTCACCTCCGCGAAGACTAAGGACGGGCGCGAAGTGGCGGGCGTCGCGCTCTACAAGTTCGACAGCGACTACACGGGCGCGGTCGTGATGGCCGGATGCGGTGGCGACAAGGGCGGCACGACCGAGGCCGACCAGGCCACCTATCTCCTGGAGTCCATTGACATCGCGCGGCGGTGCGGCGTTGAAAGATACTTCATCTACGAATTCCGCTCCCCTGGCAATGACCCCTACTACAGCGAGGACCATTTCGGCATCGTGCAACGCGACTTCACCCCAAAGGCGGCCTACGAGGCCCTGCGTCTCTCCCGCCACTTTTGAAAAAGGCGCACGGCATGTGCGCCGTTTTCGTTTAAAAACTGTGTTTATCGAGGCGCTGACGCTCCAGACTTTGGAAACTGCCGGGGGGGGGACACGCATTCCAAGGCGTGTCTGACGCCACATTGGAGCAAGCTCCATGCGTCGCCAGCCCCTCCTCGCGGTTTGTAGCCGCTCCCCGGCAGATTGGGAAGGCCGCTTTGCGGCATGGGAAGTGCCAGCACGAGAACGTCAAGTGTCCCTGAAAAGGTCGTCCAGCGTGACTTCGGACTGGACGAGATTTCGGTACTTGTTGCGCTTGATGCCGAATGGTGTTACGAATGTCAGGTGGATTCCGCCCCGCATTCCCGTCTCGCGCCGGAAAGTCTCGACGCGGTTGCGAAGCCGTTCGGCCTCCTTAGCATCGATCTCATACTCGCCGTTGCAGAATTTCATTTCGCACAGGTTCGTCACCCTGTCGGCGCGGCTGATGACAAGATCGACTTGCGCCCCGCGCCGTCTTTCTCCATCGCCGAGCGAACGCCAAGAGGCGATGGACGATGCAACACCCGAAATCCCCAGCGCGTTCTTGATTCTGTCCACATGTTCGAGACAGACACGTTCAAAAGCCAATCCCTCCCATGCGACGCGGGCTGGCGAGGCAATCGAATGTGACCAGAAGTTTTCGTCTCCATCGTCACGGTCCTTCGCAAACTTGAACCAGAAGAGTGTGTAATTGTCGATTAACTGGTAAACGGAGCCACGCTTCGTCCGCCCGACAGGCGAATAGCGTCGGATAAATCCGCTGCGCTCAAGATTATCCAGGCGGACTGTCAGGTTTCCGTTGTTCGCGGCCGCGCCTCCGGTCTCGACGATTTCATCCCTGGTCATGCCGACCTTTTTGCGCCCGAGGGCGGTCACCACGGACACGTAGGGGTCAGGATTGGCAAATACGGATTTGTAGAGGCGCGAAAACTCGTGGGCGAGGTCGCCATTTCTCGAGAAAAACAGGCGGTCGATGTTCTGCGAAAGGCTTTCCCCTTTGTCCAGAAGGTCCCAGTAGTAGGCCGCACCGCCGAAAACCATGTATCCCGAAACGATGTCGCGCCGATCAAGTTCAAGCCCCTTTTCCATGACAAACCGCTCGCACTCTGCAAGCGTAAACGGTTCAAGGAACAGTTGCCGTGAAGCACGGTTGAAGAGTCCTCCGCGGCTTTGGAGGACATGCTTTGTCATCCATGCCGCCGCGCTGCCGCATACTATCAGAAAAATGTCGCGTCGCGCGGAAGCCCAGCCGTTCCAGAATGCCTCCAGCGCCTTCGTGAACCCAGACTTGTCCGTATCCATCCAAGGCAGTTCATCAAGGAATACCGTTTTCTTGGCTTCCGGTAAGTTCTGGAGATGGCACTTGAGTTCGGCAAAGGCAGCCCACCAGTCACGGGGACGAGTGCATTCGTGGCCAGCGTCGCGCAACGACTCCCAAAACGCAAAGAGTTCGTCCTCCATCGTGCCGCTTTCAACGCCCGTGTGGGAGAATGAAAAACGGTAGCCAAATGTCTCCCTGACCATGAATGTCTTGCCAACCCTGCGCCGCCCGTAAACTACCGCAAGTTGGGAATGGCTGGCCTGCGCCATTTCCAGAAGAATCTGCCGTTCCTTTTCGCGTCCAATCACTTTGCAACTCCTTTGCTTGTTGAAGTCTTTATCATATCATTTTTGCAAGATATAGTCAATGTATTGGCATATCCTTGGCTTTATCTAGTGTTTTTTAAAAGATAAAGCCCGAAATCGTCCCTGTACGCCATTCGCCCACAGTCTATGGCGAAGAGCGTGCGGTTCGCCTTAGCTAGTGCGGGGCGAGCGCCCATTTCCTCGGCGTCATGCCGGTGTGCTGGCGGAAGACGCAGCGGAAGTCATCCGCTGACGCGTATCCGCATTCGGCGGAGAAGACCTCCCAGCGGCGCCGGAGGCCAAACTCACGGAGACGCTCGCAGGCCTGCTTGCCCTTGACGTCCATTCTCGTGACGACCGCCAGAACTTTTTTCGGTGCATGCGCCATTGATTGTTTTGTCTCGGCTATGCCTTCTGCGAAAGCCATTGGGCAAAGATGCGGTCGTAAACCCTGTAGCCCGATGGCGAACGGTAGAGCAGGTCTTTCTCGGCAAGATCGGCGACGGCGTATCTCACAGTGGAACCTGCCGGAAGCGAATGCTTCTCGATGAAGTGTCTCGACGACACGTCCCTTGCGCATCCTTCAACCGCAATTGCCCGAAGGACGGCTCGCGCGGATGCCGTCTGGCTCGCCAGCAGATCGTGGTATGTGAGGGCATTCTCTTCGACAAGCGTGTCGATTGCGGCCTCTACGGCATCGTCTCCCGACAGCCCCTCGGCGGCATCCCACGCCCTATTCAAAACGGCCTGGACATACCATGTGACGCCATCGAACCTATCATAAAGACGCTTGAAAACCTCGGCGTTGAAGGCTCGTCCCGCCTTCTTGAAGAAATTCCCGGCAAATGCCGAGTATTTCCCGCAGTCGATGGTTTCGAGGGACATCAGTTGCGTGCTTTGGTAGAAGGGGCCTCTGGGAAGGACGAACATCTCCTCCATAAGATGGCGCTTCGAGCCGGCGAAAATGAACCGGGCGTTGTGGCAGAACTGGATATGGCTGCGGAGGAGAGCTTCCACGCCATTTTCAGGGAAGTTGCGCACTTGCTGGAACTCGTCAATCGCTATGATTGGAATCGTCTTGCGCGACTTTATGAACTCAAATGTATCCTGAAGCGTCGCTTCAGCCTGCGAAGGGAGGACATCAAAGGAGAACTTGGGCATTCCATCGGATTGCGGCGTCATTGTCAGCCGGATGCCGCGGAAGAAGTCGGCAATCCCCATGCCAGCCTTTTCGGCATGTGTCGAAAACCGTCCGACAACGGCGGCGGAAAAAGTTTTCACGAACTCCGTGAGATCGCCAATGTTGAAAATGTCGATGTAAAGCGTCTCACACTCGCTGCCAATTTCATGGAAGAGATGATGGATGAGACCTGTCTTACCATATCGGCGCGGAGCCATGAGCGTGACGTCTCGCCCGTTCCTGACGGCGGAGAGCAGCTTTTGCGTTTCCGCCTCTCGGTCACAGAAATACTGCGGGCCGCGATAGCCTTTCGTAATGAACGGATTCTCATTTTTCATGAAATCATTCTACCACACTTCCTACACGCAGAGCAACTTTTTTGCGCCAATTATTTTGGCGCAGCAAGGCGTGGAAAGGACGCAAAGGGGTAGAAATCTTCTTCGGGGATTTCGCCAACAGGCAATGCCGCAGCCGAATGGTAGAAGGGGATTGACGGAGTCAGTGTCTGGAGCTTATGGAAAGCAACATCCTGTCACGGAATCGCTAATCTTGCATGTCCGGTTTTGTCACGATATCGCGAATGTTTCCCGCCTCTTCCTATCGCGCTCCGGCGAACGCGCGGCCATGGCGCGTCACTTTCCATGCCACACCCAAATTCAGCGTTCTATGGCTGAAGTGTAACGGAAACGACCGACGCTGGAGGCAACTCGAAACGCAGCGATTTGCCGTCGAAGGGAAGAGGGGCCGCGGGGGATGGATTTACGGCGTCCGTGTCCTCAAAGGTGTTGCAGGACTGCGGGGTTGCGGAGAACCCCACGGCGCTGGCATTGGCAGGAAGTGGCACATCAAAGGAGGTGAGCTCGATTTCCTTCGCCTCACCGTAGGAGAGGTTCGCCGCCGTCAGATTAGCCGCGAGATACGGCTTTGCACCGACCATGCGGCAGAAGTCCACGAATTCATGGATGCCGACCTCGTTCGTCTCCACGCGGTGGTCACGGCCATACCAGTAATTCAAGGTCTTCGGTCGCTCCGACTGCGGGCCGGTAGGCGGCGAGCGCGCGAAAAGCCTTCGCCCGGACATGCGACCATCCCGAAGATGCGTGATGTTCGTGCCACTGGTATTCGACAGTCGCAAACGACGCCGGGCGGTTTGCGGAGAGTTCGCGCATGGCCATCCGCACCACAGCCTCCTCGTCGCCGGAGACGGAGAGGCGGGCGGCGGGACCACGTCGTCCGGAGGCGGTGTCGAGGTGGACGGCGGAAACATGCCCGAAAAGGGAAAGCGGAATGTCCGGCACTATGCCGGACCAGTCCAGAATGCAGCCGATTGGATGGTGTTTCTGAAGGAGCGACCGGAGGACTTCCGGCGCCGAGTCGTCAAACGGGCGGAACGCCCTGAGAGGGGAGTTCGGCCGCCCCTTGCTGGACTCAAACGCGGGAAGAGGCACGACCTCCCAGCGGCGGGCGTCGGTGTAGCGCCGGACGCCCGCCAGCTTCATCTTCTGCACTGGCGTCTCTTCAATGAGGCCGAGGTAGAGAATCTTTGAGGAGGACATGCGCTAACGCCCAAAGGGAATTACTGGGCGAGGGCGGAGACGAAGAGGGCCTTGATGGTGTGCATGCGGTTTTCGGCCTCATCGAAGACGCGCGAGAAGGGCGCCTCGAAGACGTCGTCCGCCACTTCCTGCGCGCCCGTGTCCTTCGAGACTTCGGTCTGGTCATCGTGGAAGGCAGGGAGGCAGTGGAGGAAGATCAGCTCGCCGCCGAGGTTGCCGGTGGCGCGGCAGAGGTCCATGTTCACCTGGTAGGGGCGGAGAAGGCGCAGGCGCTCGGCGGTCTTGGCCTCCTCGCCCATCGAGACCCAGACATCGGTGTAGAGGGCGTTGGCGCCGCGCACGGCGGTGGCCGGGTCGCTCTCGACTTCGACGGTGGAGCCGTGGCTCGCGGCAATCTCCGAGGCGCGTTTCACGAGGGTCGGATCGGGAAGGAGCTCCTTCGGCGTGCAGTTCACGTAATTGACGCCGGACTTGGCGCAGCCCATCATCAGGGAGTTCGCCACGTTGTTGCGGCCGTCGCCCATGTAAACGACCTTGCGACCGCGTATGTCGCCGAATGCCTCGCGGAGCGTCATGAGGTCGGCGAGGATCTGCGTCGGGTGGGACTCGTCGGTGAGGCCGTTCCAGACGGGGACGCCGGAGTATTTGGCGAGATCGACCACGGTCTGCTGCTTGAAGCCGCGGAAGAGGATGCCGTCGTAGAGGCGGCCGAGGACGCGGGCGGAGTCCTTGACGCTCTCCTTGTGGCCGAAGTGCGTTTCATGGCCGCCGAGATACTGGGCGTTGCCGCCCTCGTCCTGTGCGGCGACGATGCAGGAGTTGCGAGTGCGGGTGGAGCCCTTCTCGAAGATAAGGACGATGTTGCGGCGGTGGAGGAGGTCGCCGCGAATGCCGGCGGCCTTGCGGGCCTTGAGCGCGACGGCGATGTCGATAAGCTCGGCCATCTCCTCGTCGGTGAAGCTGTTGAGGGTGAGGAGCGAGCGGCCGCGGAGGGCTGGGTTGAGGATTAGGGCTTGCATAAGAGGAGAGATTTAAGGAGGATTGAAAAGAAATTTGAAATTTGAGATCTAAAATTTGAAATTCGGCACTCGGCTTTCGGCATTCGGCATTCGAAAATCTGAAATTTGAAATTCGGCACTCGGCTTTCGGCATTCGGCATTCGAAAATCTTAAATTTGAAATCTGAAATTTGAGATTTAAATTTGGGGAGTTAGGAGTGGAGAGAGGGCTAGTCTCTCCTGACGGAGGCGTGGATATGGGGGCCGGAGGCGCGCGGCACCTCGAAGTACACCCAGTCGAAGCCCGCGGCCCAGGCCATCTTGGCGAGGATTTCCAGCGACTTGAACGTGGGTTTTTCGGGATTGGTGTTGTCGGGATCGAGGGTTGGGCATGTGAGGTCTAGGGCGCGGCCTTCCTTGTGGAGAGAGAGCGTCGAGTGGATGCCCGAGGGGCGGTAGGCCTCCTGGACGCGCAATGTGGCGTTGGACGCCACGCACAGCTCAACCAGGCGGCGGAAGGGCAGCTCCATGGCGCGGTGCATTGAGTGGTCGCACTCGTCGTCATCGTCGCCGTCGTTGTCGCTCTCCCACCAGACGCGGTCGTCCTCGACATAGACGAGGTCGCGGCCTGCTGAGAAGAGAGAGTTTGAGACGGAGCCGGAAGCTTCACATTCCTTGAGGTCGGGGAGGTGTGTGCGGCGCGGGAACTTCTCCGGGAACGGGCGGACTGGCGAATAATCGGGAGCGGCATCCTCAACATCAGAGGGGTTGGCTTCAGCCGCCCCGGCTTCAGCCAATCCCTCTTGGCCGTTCCCCTTATCCTTCCCGTGGCAGCCGCAGCCTGAAAAGAAGAGAGAGAGGGAAAGCGCCGCCAGCAGCGGCCACCGGGAACAAGACGGGTTCATCGCGCAGAAAAACAAATTGAGATTGGGATTCCAGATTTAAGATTTGTAATCTGCGATTACCGCCTTCCCTTGCCAGGGGCGACTTGCTCCAGAAGGTCGTCGAGCGACTTCTGGTCTGCCGCGGTGAGTACGGAGCGGTTCTTGTTCGCTTCGGCGAGAAGGCTGCGCGCCTTGACGATATCCCCCTTGCGAATGAGAATGCGGGCGTAGTTGATGTTGACGCGCACATCCGACTTGTCAAGTTCGAGCGCCTTGGCGAAGGCCTCGGCGGCGCCATCGATGTCGCCTTCGTCGGCGAGGATGCCGCCAAGGGTGTCCCAGAGGACATAGAAATCAGGCGCCATGCCGATGGCCTCGCGGATGCGGCGCTTGGCCTCGCCAAGGTTGCCGACGATGCGGAGGAGTTCGGCCAGGTCATTGAGAGCCTCGGGTGTCGCCGACGCGGAAACGGAGCGGCGGAGATAGTCCTCGGCCTCGGCGTTGCGGCCGCGGAAGAGCATGATGGAGCCCATGATGTAGTTGGCGAAGCCGTTGGAGCGGTTGTTGCGCATGAGCTGGCGGGCATGCTCTTCGGCGGCGGTCTTGTCGTCGAGGGCGAAGTCGAGGCGGAGGATCCACTCCATGAGGGTGGTGAGGCCAGGACGGAGCATGAGGGCGCGCTCGAAGGTGTCGCGGGCCTCGGCGAGGTTCTTGCGCTGGAAGAGAACCTGGCCCTTGAGGATGAGGACGTAGTAGTTGTCGGTCGTTCCGGCGGCTGTGACCATGGCGGGGATGATGCGCGCCTCGATGTCGTCGTAGTCCTCCATCTGGAGAGTGGCGATGCCGAGCAGCGCCCAGGCGGGGAGGTTGTTGGGCTGGAGGTCCGTGACTTCGGAGAGCTTGACGCGGGCGTCAGAGGCGTGGCCGGACGCAAGGTCAAGGGTTGCGCTTTCAAAGGCGAGTGAGGTCTTGTCGGCGCCATTGTCACGGGCGCGAGTGAGCCATTCGCGGGCGCGGTCAAGAGCACCGCGGCGCACCTGGACACGGGCGATGGAGATCATCGCGGAGGCGTTGGTGGGGTCTTCCTTTAGAATTTGCTCGAAGACGGCCTCGGAACCCTCGACGTCGTTCTGCTGCCAGAGGAGCTGGGCCTCGGCCTGCTTGGCGCGAATGCGGGCGGCTGGCGTGGCGGCGATGGCCTCGGCGCGCTGGATGCCGGAGAGCGCGATGCCCGGCTGGCCGGAGGCGGCCCATGACCAGCCCAGCTGCGTGAAGAGGATTGGCGAGCGCACGTAGCCGAAGACGCGGGAGAGCGACCAGATTGGGAGGCGGCGGCCCTGGAGGTCTTCGATGATTCGCTTGATCGAACCCTCGATGTCCTTCAGCATGTCAGCGTGGAAGTTTTCCTCGCGCTTGCGGTTGAGAAGTTCCACCAAGTTAAGGAGCGTGGAGATGTTCTCGGGGTCGAGTTCGCGGACGAACAGGTATGTCTGGTAAGCGTCCTCTTCGCGCTCGAGGTCTTCAAGCAGGACGCCGGCGTTGTTGGCGACGAAACCGACCTGGCGGCGGCAGCGGGCACGTATGGCCGAAGCCGCGTCGCGGACGCCGCGAGACTTGGCCAGAAGCGTTCTCATGCGTTCCCAAAAAGCCTTTTGCTCCGGGAGGAAATCGACGTTCTTCACGGCATCCAGGCTGTCGCCGGCCTTGAAGCAGAACTTGTGGGGCACGACAATCTTGCCGGCGGAGAGGATGATGTCCGGTGCCGTCATGAAATACATTCCGTCAATGGCCGACGGGTTGCTTTCCAGCCAGTCCTGGAGGAATGTGACCACGTTGAGGTCAACGGCGTTCTCCATCTTCCCGATGTCGATGCCGGGGGCGCGGAAATCGGGGTCTTCGTTGATGACGCCGCGCAGATAGCGCAGATAGACCTTGTTGTCGTTGTTTTGCAGTTCGATGAGGCGGATGTTCTTGCCCGTGCAATGCGCCTCAATGACGAGATGGCTGTCGAAGAGGCCATCGGTGACAATCCACTTGCGCCCGTCGAGGGAGTTGATGATCTCGCGGGTGCACTCGTCGGCGAAGCGGCCGCTGCGGCCATTGGCCTCAAGGACGTTGATGCCGGAGGTGATGACCATCGTGGCCACGGTGATGATGCCAAAAACCCAGCCGAACCAAATCGAGGAGCGCTGCGCGAAGGTGCGTTCGCCGTCGATGTTCACCTGGCTGCTGTTGGCGATGATGAGATACCAGTAGGCGAGGAGATAGCCCATGGTCATGGCCGACATGGCGAGAAGCGGAACGGGGAGGATTCCCTCCGTGCGGAAAATGCCCCAGGGGGAGATGGCAGGCGCATTGCCCAGCACCAGCGCGACGGCAACGGACATGGCGGCATGCATGATCATGATGCCCCATTCGCGCGTCTCGTTGAGGGAGCGGGCGGAAATGGCCGCCGCCGCCAGCCATGGCGTGATTGTGAGGACGAGGATGTTCAGCCAGCCAGTGTGGCGGGAAACGCCCATGATGAACTTGGCCTGGTCAACCAGGATGCTACGAACAATCGACCAAATGTCGGTGTAGCCGCGCAGCGACACGTCGTGGCCCTGCTTGAAAAGATGCGCCACAAGCGCCACGCTTGAAAGGCCTATGACGAAAGCGATGGCCACAGCCGCGACGCTGGCCGCGCGCATGGAGCCGCGACGCACCCAGCGGACAATCACCGCCGCCGCGACGAAAGGCAGGAAGCAGGCAATGTAGAACGCCTCGACGCAGGTTACGCCCGCCAGGAGGGCGATGAACACCAGCACATAGGCGTTCTCCGTGTCAAGATACCACACGAGCGACCGCAGCACAAGCAGGAGGAGAACCAGGTTGAAGCCCTGGTATTGGAGGCGCGTAGCCGTCATCCAGTATGGCACGGAGAAAGCAAGGGCCAGCGCGGCGCCGGCGCCAGCCAGGACGCTCGCCATCGCCGCCATCTTGGGCGACGCCGTTTCGCGCTCGATCAGCGAACCGACCACGCTGACCAGCAAGTCGAACATGAGCCATATTCCCAGCAACCCCGTGAGGAAGCTGAAGAAATTAAGCCTGAACACCATCCCCTTGGGACCAAGCGCGGCAAGTTTGGAGACGATGCCGCCCCAAATGGCATGCGATGGCGCAATCAGCGGTTCAAGCCCGGAATGGACTGCCATTAGCGATGCCGACTCGCCAGGGAAAACGCCTGTTGAGAAGGTCGCAAGATAGACGAGCGCCGTGAAGATGAGCACTCCGAGTCCCACTTTGCGGGCAAGCTTTTTCCTTGCGGCAATGTAGTCTCCAGCTGAATAAAGGTCGATGTTGGGCGTAGCCAATTGCATTTTTACTCCTTGTGTTGGGACAATTAAATCATTATACTTGCAATGCAATTCTACCAAAGTCAATCGACTTTCCGCAACTGCCTTCGCCAACTTAACTTTATTTTTGCTATAATCTTTGCGCCATGCTAGTGAACATCGACTACCAGCCAGCGGTATCGCAGCGCGCCGGCATAGGACGCTATACGCGCCTCCTGGCCCGCCACCTTCCGGCCTTCCTCTCCCAAGAGGACAAGCTGCGCCTTTTCTATTTCGACTTCACAAGACGCGCCGAAGCGCCAGAACCGGCCCCCAACGCGAAGGCCCGCCCCTGGCACCTCCTCCCAGGCGCAATCGTCCAGCAACTCTGGAAGCGCGGCCTTCCCCCGCGCTTCGACCTCATCGCCGGCCGCGCCGACATCCACCACTTCTGCAACTTCATCATCCCGCCCATCTCTCCGAAAGCTAAGACCGTCGTGACGATTTGCGACATGTCCTTCATGCGCTATCCCGAATGTGCCGAAGCCCGCAACCTCGCCTACATGAAGGCGCGCATCGGCGCGACCATTGAGCGCGCCGACGCAATCATCACCATCTCCAAGTTCAGCGCCCGGGAAATAGTCGAGTTCTTCCCCGCAGCCAAGGGCAAGGTCTTCCCCATCTACCTCGGCGTTGACCAGTCGCTCGCCTCGCCCGGCCGCGACAAGATCATCGAAACGCGCAAGCGCCTCGGCCTTGAGCGCCCATATATCCTCACCGTAGGCACCATCGAGCCGCGCAAGAACCTCCCCTTCCTCGTTGACGCCTTCGACAACATGAAGAACAACGACGCCGACCTGGTGATCGTCGGCCGCCCAGGATGGAGCTACGAGCCAATCCTCGATAAATTCCGCACCGCGAAGAAAGCCGCCCACATCCATCACCTAGCGACCATTGACGACGCCGACCTCTCCGCCATCTACGCCGGCGCGGAACTCTACGCAACAACCTCGCTCTACGAGGGATTCGGATTCACGCCGCTCGAAGCCATGCTCTGCGGGACACCCGTCATTTCCTCCGCCGGCGGATCGCTTGAGGAGGTCCTTTCAAATTCGGCCTTCGTCCTCCGCAGGTTCGACCTCGACATCTGGTCGCGCTCCCTCGACGGGCTGCTCTCCGATAAGCGCATACGCGGCGACCTCCGCCGCCAGGGTTTCTCCCGCGCCCGCAAGTTCCGCTGGGAGGAGACGGCGCGCCAGACCGCCGAGGTCTATCGCAAAGTCCTGGAAGGAAGCCTCTGATGGCCGAAGCTAAAAATGTCGTTTTCGACGCCCGCTGGATGACGCCCGTCCCGTCGGGCATTACAGTTTATTCGCGCGAACTCATGCGACGACTCCCGGTGCTTGAGCCATCTTGGCGCTGGAATTTCCTTTTCCGCAATGAGGAGCAGCGCGAGTCCGTCCTAGCCTCGCTGGAATTGCCGACATCGCTGCGAGTTGCCGCGCACATCCTCCCGTATGGGCCACTTTCGCCGCGCAGCCAATGCTCCCTCCCGCGGTTCCTGCGCTCAATTGGCTCTGACCTCTTCCACTCGCCCAACTACATGGTCCCATACCTTGCCTTCGGCGGCCCCAAGACCCTTCTGGGCCTTGCGCCTCCCGCCCTCAAGGGCTGCGGCCGCTGCATCGCCAACATCCACGACGCCATCCCGCTTATCCTCCGCGACTACGCCCCGCGCTCGACAACCAGCCGGATGCTCTGGCTCTACCGCGCAAGCCTCCGATTCACGATTCGCTCCTCAGTATTCACCATCACTGGCAGCGATGCCTCGCGACAGGATATAACCAAGGCGCTATCTCTCAGCGAAAAAAACGCCTCATCCTTCCGCACCATCTACGACGGAGTGTCGGAACGGTTTTCTCCTTTGCGGGCTGAAGCCCGCCGCTCCAATACAGAACCTGGACGCGACAAGGCCACAAAGGTGGTGCTTTACGTTGGCCGCCTCGACCCCTACAAGAACGTCCCGGCCCTCGTCGATGCATTCGCCATGCTCCTGCGCGAAGAAAACAAGCCGCTGCACCTGCTCATCATCGGCCCGGAGGACAAACGCTACCCTGAAGCCCGCCTCCATGCGCAATATCGCGGCATCCAGGAGCATGTGACCTTCATCCACGGCGCCTCAGACGCCGAACTGCTCGCTGCCTACCGCAACGCGTCCGTGCTCGTGAACCCCTCGCGCTACGAAGGCTTTGGCCTCCCAATGGTCGAGGCCATGAAGTGCGGCATCCCCGTCATCTGCGCCGATGGAGGCTCCCAACCCGAAATCGCCGGCGGCGCGGCCGAGGTCGTCCCCGTCGGAGATGAGCAGGCCCTCGTAGCCGCCATGAAGCGAGTCCTCTTCGACGACGCCCGCGCCGCAGACCTCTCCGCGCGCGGCCTCGCGCGCGCCGCAGACTTCTCATGGGACACCGCAGCTGCGGAAACGCTCGCCCTGTACCGCGAAGCCTTAAGCAAATAGAGAATCTCAGAATCTCAAATTTAAAATTTCAGATTTCAAATTCAGA
>JAGCUY010000043.1 GCA_017962605.1 Kiritimatiellia bacterium
CGCCGCTATCGCTGCGGCGCAGCGGTAGGCGCCGACCTGGCCGGCATTGAGGGCGGCGCCACCGGGACGGCGGAGGCCGTGCGAGCCGTTCACTTCGCCGATGGGCCAGAGGTGCGCCACGTTCTCGCTCTGCCACCAGGCATCGGCGGCGAGGCCGCCGGTGTTGTGCTGGGCGCAGAGGGCAATCTCAAGCGGTTCGCCGGCAAGGTCTATGCCATGCTCGCGGTAGAGGGCAATGGCGCCGGGGTTCATGCGCTCAAGCCTCGCAATGGGCGGGCCTTCGAGCGCGCCGCTCTTTTCAAGGTAGTCGTGCGCCTCTGCGGAAAGGGCTGCAAGGTCGAGGCCGGGCGTTTCGCTGCGGTAGTCGAGGAAGACGCGCCGCCCCTTGACTAGCGTTTCCTCTTGGACAAGGAGGTCGATTCGCGAAGATCCGCTTTCAGCCTTCGCTGGATCGAAGGGCCACTGGTAGCCCTTGAGGAATAGGGTCGATGCCGCAGCAGCCGGGTCGACGCCGTATGCTGGGAGAAGGAAATCGCGGGGGTCTGAAACTCCATCTGCGGCGGTTGAGATTAGGCGCGGCAGCACCTGCATGTAGGTGCCGGAGACATTCCAGCGGAATTTGATGGAGGCGAGTCCGAATTGGGAAGTGGGGAGGTTGCGGGCGCGGGCGCCGGCGGCAATGGCCAGGCCGATGCCGCCCGTGTGGCATGCCGGATAGACGCTGCGGGCGTAGAGGCCGCCTGGGCCGCCGACGGCGAACACTGTGTCGTGGGCGAGAATGCGCATGGCCAGTGGCCATGCGCCTCCACTTGCGGGTGCGACAGGTTCTGCCAGTGGCCATGCGCCTCCACTTGCGGGTGCGCAGGTCGGAGCCTGCAAGTCATGACAGGCGATCGCTATGGCGCCAGTGCAGGTGAGGGGGCGGCTCTGCGCGCCCGCCGTGCAAACGGCGGGTTCCGTGAGCAGCTGCACCGCCACATACCCCTCGGCGAAGCGCACGCCGCGCATGCGGCACTCATCAAGGAGCCTCAGGCACATTTCGCGGGAGGTGTAGGGCCCAACGCTGGTTGCCCGGCGGGCGGGGTCATGGTCGGTCTTGTAGCCTGCGTATTGGCCGAAGGCGTCATGGGGGAAGGGGACCCCGATGTCGCAGAGATGCGAGAAGCAGCGGGCCGAGAGGGCGGCCTCGACGAGGGCGATGTCGCCGTGCATGGCGCCGCCGTCGAAGTAGGTCTGCGCCATGGCCATGGGCGAGTCCTGGGCGTCGCCGCAGAGGGAGAGCTTGTAGTAGGTCTGCTTGTCGCTGCCGGTGTTGATGGAGGTGCCGCCGCGCAGGCTCTCCGTGAGGACAAGCACGTCCTCCACGCCCTCGGCTTTGAGACGGGCTGCGGCGGCGAGTCCTGCCGCCCCGCTTCCAATCACCAGCACATCACATTCTTCAGTTTGCATCGTTTCGATTTTTTTGCACTCCGTCGTCCTCGACGGAGTAGCGCAAACTTGCGCGAAAGGCCTTATAATCTTTGCAGCATCATGCCGCCGTCGATGTTGATGACCTGTCCTGTGGAGTAGGCGAGGTCGCCGCGAAGAAGCATGGCGACGGCCTTGCCGATGTCCTCCGGTTCTCCCCAGCGCGCCTGGGGCGCAAGCCCTTCGGCGAGGAGACGGTCGTATTTCTCGCGGACGGGCCCGGTCATGTCGGTATGGATAACCCCCGGCCGCACTTCGTAAACGCGGATGCCCTCTGCGGCGAGGCGAGTGGCCCAGAGCGAGGTTGCCATCGCGACTCCGGCCTTGCTGATGCAGTATTCACCCCGGCTGACGCTGGCTACGGTTGCGGAGATGCTGCCGACGTTTACGATGGTGGCCTTGGTCTTGTTGGCGACGAAGCGCCGCGCCGCCGCCTGAGTGAGGAAAAAGGGGCCGCGCAGATTGGTGTTGAGGAGACGGTCAAAGCTCTCCGGCGTGGTCTCCAGGACATCGAGGCGCACCTGGGGCGCGACTCCGGCGTTGTTCACGAGGGCGTCGAGGCGGCCAAATTTTGCGAAGATGGCGTCGAGAAGCGGCTCGTGGGCGTCGAGGTCGGAGACATCGCTCTGGAAGTAGTCGGCGTCAGGCGCGCCGAGGGCGCGGAGAGCTTCGAGGCGTTGCGCCATTTCTTCTGCTTGCTTGCGGCCGGTGAAGGCGACGGCCCAGCCGTCGCTTGCTAGGGCGTCGCAGATGCCGGCGCCGATTCCTCGGCCTCCGCCGGTAACGAGTACGGTCTTCATGCCATTGTCTCCAGCATTTTCAATGTGACTTCACGCCTTGAGGGCGCGGAGGGGTTGTCGCGCCAGACACGGAACTCCTCAAGCATGGCCTCCCCCATTCGCCAGACCTCCTGGCCTGACGAGCCAGCCAGATGCGGGGTGAGGAATACATTTGGAAGCGAGTAAAGCGGCGAGCCGTCTTCCGGCGGTTCAGGAAACGTCACGTCGAGAACGGCAGTGCGGTCAGGGGCTTCGCGCAAGGCGCGGATGAGATCTGCCTCCACGACCTGCGCGCCGCGTCCGGTGTTGATGAACGTGGCGTTGGAAAGCATCCGCGAGAATAGGGCGTAGTTCAGCATCCCGACCGTCTGGGCATTGTTCGCGAGATGGTTGGAAATGGTCTGGCAGGTCGAGAAAATCTCCTCAAGCGAGGCCTTGCGAATGCTCAGCGCCGCGGCGGATTCTTCGGGAAGGAAGGGGTCGAATACGAGGACTTCCAGTCGGTGTGCGCGGAGGGCCTCTGCTACGAGGCGTCCTATTGAGCCGCAGCCGAGGAGTCCAACGCGGCAGTCGAAGTTGCCGGGGAAGGATGAAAAGTAGCGGTGGCTCGTCAGATGGGCGTCCTTGGAGCGGTTGCGTCTGCAGGCTTGGAAGAAGCCCTTGTTTGCAAGGAGGATTTGCGAGACGGCTACTTCGGCCACGGGAACGGCGTTTTCGCGCCAGGCCGAATAAATGCGGATGCCGCGTTCAAGGAATGGACGGGCGAAAAACTGCACGGTGCCTGCTGCGTAGAATATGGCGCTGAGGCGCGGCAGGTGCGCCGCGATCTCTTCTGCGGTGAACTCCGGCATGCCCCAGGAAGAGAATATCGCCTCGGCGTCGGCAGCGGCGCCGGCAAGGATGTCGGTTTTGCAGAGTGGCGCGTTGGCGACCATACCGGCCTCGTCGCGGAGTGCGGCGATGGTGGCTTGGGAAAAGGCGCGCAGGGGTGGTGTGTTTGATACAAGAAATGTTTTCATAAGGTTGGGAACTGCTTGTCGCGAATCATCAGCGAACGCTGATTGCGAATGGCGATTGACCGCAAGGGACGATGGCTGCGTGGAGGACGAGCGAGTTCTGTCCGTGCGCCTCGAATACACGGTAGCGTCCGTTGCGGTTGCAGCAGATGCGGCCGGTATCTACGATTTCCCCGTTTGTTTCGTATCGGCATTCCCAGTCTCGGTAGCGAATGGTAAGCGAACTGCGATTACAGAATACCATTGTCTCGCGTTCACCGTCAAATGCGAAGGCTGGGATCTGCATTGCCACGGAGCCTTGTCCGGAGAGGGTGGAGTCTAGACCGCCGGCTGTCAGGCGGCAGCGCCAGTCGAGGTTTCCGATGGTCCAGTTTGCCCAGGCGGATGTCGCGTCACTGCCGTTGCCAGTTGGAACAAGAGTGCCGGAGCCGATTGGAACGAGGGCCAGAGTGTCGTCGTTGGGAAGTTCGGTAGCGTAGTTGGGATTGGCCGCGCAAGGGGTGGACAGGCAGATGGTCGAGGGGGCGCTGCGGCGCTGGAGTCGGCCGAGGCCATCGCTATCGTAGTGGGGGTCGGCATCGTAGTCGAACTGTGCGGAATAGTCGCCGGCGTTGAGGAACACGAAGTGGAAGTCGGGGGTGGTTGCAAAGGACGAGGGGGAGGGCGGGTCAAGCGCTGCTTGGCCATCTTGATTTTGCGCCTCCATGGCGAAACGCCAGGCGAGGGCGGCCCAGGAGCCCATCGTCACCATGTATTTGTCAAAGTAGGCGTAGCCTTCGCAGCCGATACCGGATTCCTGGGGGTAGAGGTTCTTGACGTGGCGCACGGGGTTCTGCGAAAGCCAGGGGCGGAGCGCCTCGACGGCCTCGCGTGCGGCATTGCGGAAGCGCGCCGCCTTCGCCGCGTCGCCCTGGGCATCGTAGCGCGAGGCATACCATTCGCAGACCGCCGCGTAGAAGGTGTTGTTGTGAAGGAACTGGTTGCTGCGTCCGCCGTATGGGATTTCGCCGGCGGCAGAAAGCATGGCAAGGGTTGGCTCCGCCGCGCGGTCGAGGATCGCCTCCAGCTGCTGGCGCGAAGGGCCGTCGTAGCCATCGCTCAGGAGCGACATGAACTGCAGCCTAGTCACGAAGTCGTAAACGGCTGGCTGGTTCGGGTCGCGGTACATGCCGTTGGCGTCGAACCACCGCAGCTGGTCGGCGACGTATTTCTCCACGTGCGCCCGATCGCCGCCGACGCCAGCTGCGAGGCGTGCCTGTTCGCTGGCCGCGCCGAAGACGCACCAGTTCCATGCGGTGTCGTCGCCGACGGCCGGCAGGCAGGTGTAGCATTGCGTGGCGACGATGCGGGAGAGGTCGGTGCGCCAGGCGTCCGTGACGTCGCCGGGGAAGATGCCGGCCTCTTTGACGGCAACCAGTGCGGCCACGAGTTCTTTGACTGAAAACTCGTTGCCTGAGGACGCGAGAGGCATCTTGCCCTTTGCGGCGTCGCGGCAGCAGAGCGTCATCATCCTCCGGAATGTATCGCGCTTTGCAGCAAGGCGTCCGTTCGCGATAAGAACGCCCATGTTCGCGGCGAGGCGGGGGAAGCCGTGCTCCTTCACGCCATCGCGTTCGGCTTCGGCGATATAGTCCGCAAGGTGCTTGTCTGAATAGGCGGCAACTGCTGCTTCAATTATGTCAAGGTAATCGTCTTTTCTCATCTTCCTTGGCATGCGGACGCTCCACATGCACTTCCTCGGCAAGTCCTTTGCAGGTGAGTTCCATGTCGGGCGGGAGGTCTTCAAGAGTGACGCGCTCGATGGTGTGCGGGCTGGTGGAGGCGTCGATGAGGGCCAAGAGTCGCGGCGGTGCGCCGAGACAGCGGATGCGGCGGACTGCGATGTCTTCGTAGCGGACGCGGAAGGAGGAGAGGTCTGTCGTCGGCTCCCAGTGCTGGTTGCCGAGGTAGCGGCCGTAGCGGGAACAGTCGGCCTGCAGTAGAGGCTGGATGGCGCGCGGCTCGGCGGGGAAAGACTCGTCGCCCTCCTGGATGCGTTCGCGCCAGAGCGGAAGGGCGAAATCAACCTCAATGTCCTCGAAGGCTATGTCGCGGATGCGAGTGTCGGATGAGGCGAACCAGGTCGTAACGTCGCAAACCACGCCGCTGGGGTGGAGCACGGCGATGTCGCGGAAACGGACATTCTCAATGAGGCAGGGGCGGTGTCCGGCCCAGACCTCCATGCACTTGCCCCAATCGCACCAGAGAGTGCAGCGCTCGGCAATGACGCCGCGCGTGACTGGACCGTCGCGTTCGAGGTAGTCGCCACGGGCTATGAGGCAGTCGTCGAAGGAGCGAATGAAGCAGTCGCTGATGGCGACGTTCTCCGAGGCGCAGACATTGATGCCGTCGGAGTTGTAGCGCCAGCAGCCAACGATTTTGATATTGTCGATGGTGATGTCGCGAGAGCCGCCGCGCACGATGACGGTCCAGCGCGGCGGATCACGGAAGATGATTCCCTCGATGGCGACGCGCTCGGAGGCGAAGACTGTCAGACCGTTCACGGCCATCTCCGCGCCGTAGAAGCCGGGTGGAAGACCGGCATCGACGGCGGCCTGCCAGACGGAGCTGTCGTGGTCGGCGCGTTTGAGGCGTGAGCCGTCGATGATGCCGCGCCCCACGATGCGCACGTCGTGGGCATTGGCCACGAGAATGGAGCCGTAAACGATGGCGCCCTCCTCGATGACGATTGTCTCGCCACTTTTTGCAATGACAACGCCGACATCGTGCTCGCCGGGGCCAAAGCGGCGAACTGGCGAGCGGAGTCCGCTCACGCCTCCACTTTGCGCCTCAACGAAGGGCGGGTTGGCGAAGACGTGCAGTTCAAATGCGCCATCGCCGAAGGCAACGACGAATTGGCGCGGGCGGTCGATTGCGATGCGCCAGGATCCGTCGTCGTCGCGTTGGCAGGCCGGTGCGGCGGCGAGGGGGAGGATGACCGGAAAACTACCGGGGCAGGTGGCTTCAGCCATCCCGCCTATTGCCAGTTCGCCGGGGGCATCCATGTCGAAGGATACGAAGGCCGCTGGCTTGGTCTGCGAGAGCGGGCGCTGGAAACCGGCCCATACGCGGTTGAAGGGGAAGGCCGAGACACGCGCCTGATGCACCACGAGGGGGCGTCCGTTCCAAGTAACGCGGAGCGATGCCGGAATTCCCGGCAGGCTTTTCGGGAATGCCTGGTTGTCGGGCGTGTTTGTCATGGTGCGGTGCAATGCCAAGGCTTACTTATTGAAGCCTTTCGCGGAGAGGAACTCCCAGATGCGGTCAAGATATGTGTAGGAGCCGGTGCCGGGGGCGGCGGCGCGCTGGAAGCAGTGTGGGCGCTTGGCGAGGGTGTGGACCTCACCCTGGATGCCCATGCGGCGCAGCTGCTCCCATGCCGCAACTGAGTTCATCGCCGCCCAGCCGTCGGCATCTCCGTGGACGAAGAGCATCGGCGGCGTGTCGGGATCAAAGGAGAATTCCGGCGCGAGGCGGGCATCAAGGTCGTTGCCACCGCCAGAGTTGCCCTTTTCAAGACCGTCGGTCATTGCGTAGGCAGGGTAGATGCAGACCGCCCACTGCACATTGCATGGGACCTTCTTGTCGAGGTCGTCGATGGGCAGGTATGCCTTGTGGCGGGAACTCGTGGCCGCCATGAGCGCGAGGTGTCCGCCGGCGGAGGAGCCCATGACACCGATGCGGTCGGGGTCTAGTCCGCGTTCTGCCGCCTGCGAGCGGACGAGACGGATGGCGCGCTGGACATCCTGCCAGGCGGTGATGTGCTTGGCGAGTGGCGCGGCCGGGCGCGGCGTGCGGTAGCGGACTGTCACAACGGCCATGCCCTTCTCGTTGAGGAATCGGCGAGCCGGGGCGACCTCAAAGCCATCCGGGCCGTTGCCCATGTAGGAGCCCCCGCTCCAGATCATCTGGATGGCGCGTGTGGTGAGGTTGGTGGGAATGTGCCACTCCAGATATGGTTCGCACTGGTTGGTCTGGACGCTTGGCACTTTTCCTTCGGGCCAGACTTTCTGCTTTTCATATTCGGCGCGGGCATCGTTGGAGGGGTAGCGTTCCATGAGCTGGACTTCTGCGCCGAGGTCGCCAAGGATGCCCATCTGGCGGAGGAACTCGACAGCGCGGTCGAAGGCGTGGGCGCCGTGGCCCTTGTCGGGGATGAGGTGGACCTCTGCCGGGATTTTCCTCTTGCGGAGTTCGCGGTAGATGCGGGTGGAGGCAAGGGGCGAGTAAATGTCGGCGCCGCCGTGCAGGAGGCACATCGGGGCGGTTTTGTCATCGAACTTGAAGGCCGGGTCGAGGAGAATGTCCGGACCGTCGCCTTCGCGGAGATTGGGGTTGCCATAGCCGTCGGTAAGGCCGTAGGCGGTCGCGAAAGCGATGGCGGCGTTGATGTGGCAGGGCGTCTCGTCGAGGGCGTCGGTTGGCTCGTAGGCCGGGGTGAGTGCGCTGGTTGCGAGGAGGGTTGCGAGATGCGATCCAGCCGACATGGAGAAGGTGACAATCTTCTCCGGGTCGAAGCCGCGCTTGGCGGCCTGGGCTCGGACGAGTCGGACGGCGCGTTGGCCATCCTCCCAGGCGCTCTGGTGGATGGGCAGGCCTTTCGGGCGCGGCGTGCGGTAAACGAGGTTGACGCACTGGCAGCCAAGGGCGGTGAGGCGCTCGCGCCAGAACTTGATGAGCCCAACGTCGCAGCAGTTCTGATAGGCGCCACCGGAGATGAGGATTGCGCAGACGCCGTTGCTTGCTTCGGGCGCGGGCGAATCGAACCATTCGATGTATGGCTCGGCGTGCCCGGCGCGGAAGAAGCCGGGGGTGTTCGCCTCGTCGGTCATGGCGGCGATTTGGTGAGGCTGGCGGTCGGGCATGGCGCCGGCTGGCCAGAGGGGCTGGCGGCCAGTGGCTGCGGCGAAGCCTTCAAGCAGAACCTGTTTGCGCGGCGTGTCGGGAGTCGGCTTCATGCTGTCGAAGTGTTCGCCGGCCTTCTCGACGTCCCAGACGGATGCCTCGCGGAAGGCGTGGTAGGTCCAGTCCCAGCCGTACTCCTCAAAGAGGGAGATGCAGTCGCGGAGATACTGCTCTGCGCCGGGGGCCCATGCCGCTGCGCTGAACTCGCCTACGTAGATCTTGGCGCCGTGGCGCGCCTCGAAGTCGCGCACCGGCTGGAGCGTCATGCGTAGGAAATCCTTGTTCCAGCCCTTCGATTCGTCGGGCCATTTTATGTCTTTGGGCGCACCATAGACGCCCTGGTGGGTGAACTCCATTGGCGTGTAGCAATGGACCTGGTAGATGACGTTGTCCATCGCGAGCGGCGAGAGGTAGGCGTAGGTGGCGGCGGAATCCCAGCCGTTGGATTCCATGATGATCGCGGTGTTGGGGTCTATTTCGCGGATGGCCTCCGCGGCGAGTCGCTGGAGCGTCCAGTAGTCAAACAGGGCGCGGTCGAGCTGGTTTGGCTCGTTGATGAGGTCATAGCCGTAGATGACGTCGGAGTTGCCCTTGAAGCGGGTCGCGATGCGGCGCCAGATGTCTATGAAGGCGTCGGCGTATTCCTTCTCGCGGAACATCGACATCTCGCGCACGGCGTCGCGGCCACCCGGCGGGACGTGGAGATCGACGACCACCTTGATGCCGTGCTTGCGGGCGCAGGGAAGGACGACCTGCTCTAGGCAGTCGAGCTTGCCGTCGAGCCAGGAGAGGAATTCGGGGATGTCGCGGTTGTCGCCGACGCCGCTCCAGTTGCGGATCATCTGGTAGCGGACCAGGGTGACGCCCCATTCGGCGAGAGTGGCGAAGTCGTCCTCGGTCGGGTTGCGGCCAGGCAGCATTACGCCTCTAAGTGGCTCCCCCCTCCTGCCCCCCGGCTGGGGGGAACCTGCAAGGTCTGAAGAGCCTTGCAGCAAGTTGGACTGGGGCGTCCCAGCCATCCCAGTGTCCGGATACCGCACAATCCAGTCCTGGTTGATGCGCTGGAAGAGGCCGAGGGATGGAGCGCCGCGAAGGGTGGAGAGGTCGAATTCCACGCGGCCGCTGGTGCCCTGGAGCCCGAGCATGAGTGTGATTGAATCGGGATGGCCGCCGCCAAAGGTGGTGTCGTTGCGCAGTTCCCCGAATTGGAAGTCGCCAATGCGGTTGCGCGTGTTGGGCCAGGCTTCGCGGCCCGTTGCGTTCTCCTTTAGGTGGAACTGGAACTTGAGTCCGAGGTAGCCCTTCGTGGGCTTGGCAAGCGCCTTGCCCTCGGCGTCGATGGCCATGGAGAAGCCTTCGGCGCCATCGAAGAGGGCGGCGGGGAGGTCGGCTTCTGCCACGGCGTCGGCGGGGTAGGCTTCTGCCGGGATGTCAATGATGAGGCGGTCGCCTTCGATGGTCGCGTATTTCTTGGGGAGGCGCCAGTCGAGGGCGGGGATGGGGACGAGGGTGGCTTCTGGAGCCTGGGTTTCTTGGTTGCCGCGATGAATCGCGGCATTGGCGGACACGGCATTGGCGGACGCGGCATCGGCGGACGCAGGTGGCGGCACCTGTATGTCGGCGGCCTGGATGGCGAGGGCAAACAGGACGGTTGGGATGGTTAGGAGGTATGTTTTCATGGCTTGGTTATTTGGTTTGGGGTTAGGCGGTTTTGAGTTTGCGGGCGAATGGCGCTCTGTCGCCAACTTGAAGGCGGACAAGGTGGAGGTATTCGCGCCTCAATGGGATGATGGTGGCGAGTTGCGCCACAAGGTCGGAGATTGGCATCGCAAGCCAGATGGCGAGGATGTGGTGCTCCATGAAGTGCGGGAGGATCCAGACGATTGGCAGCAGGCAGAAGAACTGCCGCAGCAATGAGAGGAAAATGGCGGTCTTGGGGCGGCCGACGGCCTGGAAGTAGGTGGTGGCCGCCACATTGACGAAGATTGTCCAGATCATGCAGTTGGCGATGCGTAGGGCGAAGGTCGCGGCATCGATGACGGGGGCGTCGGTCGCGAAGCAACGGGATAGCGAGCGGGCGAAGCAGACCATGCCGGAGCATGAGAGGAAGCAAGTGATGGCCGTTAGGCGCAATCCGAGGACGAGTGTCTTGCGGACGCGGCCGTAGCTCTTGGCCCCCCAGTTGAAGCCGATGATTGGCGCCATGCCTTGCTGGACGCCCATGGTGGGGATGAAGAAGAGGAAGCATATCGTGTTGACAATTCCAAAGGCGCAGATTTGGATAGTGCCCTCTTCAGGAGTGCCAGACCAGCGGGCGAAGGCGTGGTTCATGGAGAAGCCGATGAATGCGCCCATTATCTGCATGAGGCATGGAGAGAGTCCAATGGACAGGGCGCGCGGCGCTAGGTCGCGCCAGATGCGGATGTTTGCCAGGCGCATTTTCACAACCGAGCGGCCTGAGAGGTAGAAGAATAGGGCGCTGAAGCAGGTGACGGTCATGGATATGTTCGTCGCCCAAGCTGCGCCGACCACTCCAAGCCCGAGGCCGGGGATGGTTAGGGCGTTGTCCGTGAAGGGAATTGGGATTTGCCTGAAGATGAATATTGGGTCAAGAATGATGTTGGTGGCGCAGCCGATGATCATGCATACCATTGACTGTTTGGGCGAGCCTTCTGCGCGCATCGTGGCGGAGAGTCCGAAGCCAAGGTGGGCGAAGATGTTGAAGAAGATGGTGATCGAGAGGTATTGGTGGGCGATGGCGAGTGTCGAGGCGGTGGCTCCATCTCCGGCCATGAGCGCCAGGAGGGGCTTGAATCCAAAGAAGAAGAGCAGTGGCGGGAAGATTAGCCCGAACAGGATCTTCATGGCCAGGCACTGGCCCAGGACGCGCTCAGCGTCGTGCATCTTCCCTGCGCCGAGGCTGATGGAGAGGATGGTGGAGCACCCCATGCCGATTAGGACGCCAATCGCGCCGAGTGCGCCCATGAATGGGAAGGTGAGGGCGAGGCCGGCGATGGCGTCTGGGCCGCAGCCCTGGCCGATGTAGATGCGGTCCACGACGTTGTAGAGCTGGTGGACCGTCATCGTGACGACTGACGGCCATGCGTAGCGGAAAATCAGCGGCAGCAACTTTCCGCCGCCAAGCGCTTCAAGTTTTTTTGAATTGTCCATAAAAAATCGAAAACAACAATAATACCAAAAACGGGATTCTTGATTCGGAAACTGAGTGCCGCGAATCCTAAATTCCGAATCATGTTTACCCTTTAGTTGCGGTTGAGAATGGAGGGTCTGGCGGGAAAATGGTAGAATCAGAAACCGAATTTGAAAGGGAATGTTTTAACATGGCTGAAGGACATTCAATCCTGCTGTGCGGCGTGGGAGGGCAGGGGATTCTGCTCGCCGCCAAGATAATCGGCGCCGCCGCCGAGGCATCTGGCCTTTCGGTTGTCGCCAACGAGACCCATGGCATGGCTCAGCGCGGCGGTTCCGTGAAGGCGCAGGTGAAGATCGGCGTGGGCGTCGGAAGCCCGCTTGTCCTCGAAGGGACGGCCGACGTTCTGGCCGCTCTTGAACACACGGAGGCGTTGCGCAACGCGCACTACTTGCGCCCCGACGGCCTGGCGGTGGTCTCAAGGCACTCTATTGTCCCCGTGACCACGACCAGCGGGAAGGCGAAGTATCCCGAGGACATCGAGGCGCGCCTGCGACGGGTGTTCAACCGCCTTGTCTATTTTGACTGCGAGTCCAAGGCAGTGGAGATGGGCAATCCGAAGCTGGAGAACACGATTCTCGTCGGGATGCTTTCGCGCGGGCTGCCGCTTGAGGAAGGAGCATGGCGGGAGGCGATTGGCCGGTGTGTCAAACCGCAGTTCGTTGAGGCAAACCTCGCCGCCTTCGCCTTTGGGAGAAGTTTGGAGAAGTGACGCGGCAAGGTCTTTAGCCGTGTAGAAGGTGCAGAAACAGGTGAAAAGATGAATTCATTTTCCAGAGACGATGGGAAGCTTACCGTGATTCCGGCGATTGACTTGAAGGGCGGGCGATGCGTCCGTCTGCGGCAAGGGGTCGCCGAGGACGCGACGGTCTATGGCGACGACCCTGTGGCGATGGCCCTGCGCTGGCAGGGCGATGGCGCGAGGGCTTTGCATGTGGTGGATCTCGATGGCGCATTCGCCGGGCACCCAGCGCATGGAGAGGCGATTGGCGCAATTGTTTCGGCGCTGGACATCCCCGTGGAGGTCGGCGGCGGGCTACGGACAGACGACGATGTGCGGGCCACGCTTGATTTGGGCGTTTCGCGCGCGATCATCGGCACCCGCGCCATCTCCGACCCCGCCGCGCTGGCGCGGCTCGTCTCGGAGTTTGGCGGCGAGCGTATTGCGGTAGGGATCGACGCGCGAGGCGGGCTTGTCCAGGTGAACGGCTGGGTAGAGACGACTGCCGTAAAGGCCACGGAACTTGCGCGGCGCGTTGCCGACTGCGGCGTTGGCACCATCATCTACACTGACACTGCCACGGATGGAATGCTTTCCGGCCCAAGCCTGGGACCGCTCTCGGAGGTCGCTGATGCCGCGCCGGAGTGCAGCATCGTGGCTTCTGGTGGCATCTCCGCGCCGAAGGACCTGACCGCCATTGTGGCGCTGGGGCGGAAGAACATCAATGGCGCAATCGTGGGAAAGGCGCTCTACGACGGAAGGACTACCCTAGCGGCGCTTGAGGCCGCTATCGTCTAAGATTTGGCTTTATTTGTTGCTAAGGCAAGTCAAGAAAAACGGAGGAAAAGAATGACACTTGTCAATGGAATGTTTCGCGTAGCCCCTCTGGCGGCAATGCTTATGGCGGTCGCCGATGCCGGCGCAGAAGCTACTGGCGCTTCGGCTGCCGTTCCGGCTTCGGAAGTCGCGCCCAAGCGGCTCAAGGTGCTGATGATCGGCAATTCCTTTTCTGTCTGCCTGTTGAAGGAGATGCCAGCCTTGGCCAAGGAACTTGGACTTGAACTCGACCTTTGCTCGCTCTACATCGGCGGGTGTTCGCTGGAGCGCCATGCGGAAAACATCCAGGCGCCTGAGACGAACCCCTACGATGTCGCCTGGTCATACACCTCCGTCGAGCGCGGCAAGGAGCCAATCATGTCGGCAATTGCGCACGGGCCTGACGGCAAGGGAAGCAAGGGCAACATCCCATCCATGCTTGCCGCCGACAAGTGGGATGTCGTCACGATCCAGCAGGCGAGCCACCAGAGCTGGAAGCCGGAGAGCTACGAGCCTTTCGGCACGGAGGTGCTGGACGCCATCGCCCGCCTTGCGCCGCAGGCGAAGGTCTATGTCCAGCAGACCTGGAGCTACACGCCATGGGACGGACGTCTCGCAAATTGGGGCATTGACCAGAACGAGATGTTCAAAAAGCTAGAGGCGGCATACGCTTCCTTCGCGGCGGCGCATTCTCTGCCGATCATCCGCACAG
This sequence comes from Kiritimatiellia bacterium, assembly GCA_017962605.1. Classification (GTDB taxonomy): domain Bacteria; phylum Verrucomicrobiota; class Kiritimatiellia; order RFP12; family JAAYLN01; genus RGIG5952. The sequence goes on from JAGCUY010000043.1 coordinate 13,667, forward strand.
GCGAGGCTGTCCAGCTATACCGCGCCGAGTTGCCCGTTGTTTACGGCGAGCGCTCGAACAACGATGTCTGCGGCACCGACACCTTCGAGGAAAAGGACGGAGTGTGGAAGCATGTCGGCGACCCATTCCACTTCAATTCGCGCGGGCACTACCTTCAGGCGCTCGTGTGGGTGGCGAAGTTGTACGGCGCCGACGTGACGAAGGCGACGGCCGTCCCGAAGTCGCTGGCCGACACGCCTGAGTGCGCCACGCTGATGCGTGAAATAGCCATGCGCGTCGCGAAGTGAGCGATTAGTGCGCACGGAGGTATAGTATCACTGCCGAGAGCATCGCGGCGGCGTAAACGCCGGCGATGATGTCGTCCATCACCACGCCGGTTGGCGTGTGCACCTTGCGGTCAAAGTAGCGGGCGACCGGGAGCTTTATGATGTCGCATATTCGCTCTAGGACAAATCCGAGCAGGATGAGCTGGAGGCTGGTGGCCGGAAGCGATAGGACTGGCACCATTAGGTAGCCGGGGATTTCGTCGATGATGTAGTGGTGTGGGTCGCTTTCATGCCAGTATCTCTGCGCCCACGGGGTGAGGAGGTAGTGGAGCGCGAGGAAGAGCGCGATGCCGGCTAGGCACCAGATGCGTGTGGCGTTGGCGCTCCATCCGGCGTAGAAGGCGACGATATGCCAGGCGAGGCCGACAAGCGCGCCGTAGGTGCCCGAGGCACCTGGTATGAGGCCGAGGCCGAAACCGGAGGTAATGGCGACAAGAATTGTATCTTTGTTGATTTTCATCTCTTCAACAATACCATCAAACCACCGCCAAGTCAAAGGAATTGGTATAATTGTATGGAATCAAAATGAAACAATCCGCATTTTCACTTCATGGTTGCTTTAGCGACCACATGGTTTTTCAGCGCGGGTGCGCTGTTCGCATTTCCGGCTACGCTACTCCGGACTTTGTCATTGAAGGAACCTTCCGTGGCCATTCCGCCAAGACTGTAGTTCCTGATTCCGGCGAATGGGAGCTGGAGTTCCCCGCCGGTCCCGAGGGTGGTCCGTTTGATTTGACCTTGACCACTGGCTTTGCCTCGATTGTCCTCCACGACGTCATGGTGGGCGAAGTGTGGATTTGCTCGGGGCAGTCCAACATGGAGTATCCAGTTGGCACGGTCGGCCCCTTCTGGGGGCTGCCCGATGGCGAGGCCGTCATGCGCGACGGCGATTCCGGCATACGCATCTTCCAGACGCCGCGAATCACATGCCCTGATGGCCCATGCGCCGAGCCGCCCGGCACTCTCCGCTGGATGCGCGGCGACGATCCGGAGGCCATTCGCCCCTTCAGCGCCGTGGCCTGGTTCTTCGGCAAGGCCCTGCGCCGCCGTCTCGGCGCCGGTGTCCCCATCGGCCTTGTCCACTCCAGCTGGGGCGGAACTGTCATCGAGCCGTGGATCCCGCGCTTCGCATACGAGAATGCTGGCCGCGCTGGCGAACTTTCGCGCATCGACGATGCGATCGCCTACCGCGAGGACAGCAAAGGAGACTTTGAGTCAAAGTATTTTGCCGCCCAGAAGCCGCTTCGCGAGTGGCTCCGCGACAAGTTCTTCGCCCCGAACGCCGCCGCGTCCGCCGCCGCCCTGGCCACTTGGGCTGCGCCAACGCTGCCTCCTGGCGAGGACGCCCTCTGGACGCATGGCAAACGCGGATGCGCACGCGGACTTTCACAGGTCGGCGTCACCTGGTTCCGCCGCGAATTCACAGTTCCCGCCTCCTGGGAGGGACGCGATGTTTTGTTCCATATCGACAAGATCGACGACTGCGACGAGATGTTCCTCGACGGCGTGAAAATTGGCGAAACAACCATAGATGCGCAGCAATACTGGCTGCTGCCGCGCGACTACACGGCAAAGCTCGGCCAGACTGCTGGCGGGCGCCATGTTCTGGCTGTGCGCGTCCAGAACCACTACAACGTTGGCTCGTTCTGCGACAAGCTCACCGTCGCCCTCGATGGCACCGACGAGGTCATCGATCTTTCAGGTGGGGAATGGGCAGAGCGCGTGGAGTTCCATGTCGATACCGACAAGGTGGGAGTGCGTCCCGATGTCCCGTCAGATGCCTATACTCCGCGCACGTCGCCGCAGACGCCCAGCACACTCTACAACTCGATGATTGCCCCCTTCACCCCGCTGACACTTCGCGGTGCCATCTGGTACCAGGGGTGCAGCAACAGGGGCAATCCAAAGGACTACGCCCCGCTGCAGGACCTGCTCGTAGCCTCATGGCGCGAGGCCTTCCGCAACAAGGACCTCGTCTTCCTCGGAACGCAGCTCTCCGCCTTCTGGTCGCACAATCCGGATGCGCGGTTGCCCGATGACTGGTGGTGCGCGCTTCCGCCCGAAGAGAGCCGCACTGGTTTCTCCTTTGTCGATATACGCGAGGCTCAGGAGAGGCTTCTCAACTCGCCGGGCTGTGGTCTGGCCTGCATAATCGACGTCGGCGACCACTCGGACATCCATCCATGCCGCAAGCGCCCAGTCGGCGAGCGCCTCGCCCAGGAGGCGATGCGCCTGGCATACGGCGACGCATCGGCCCTTCCCAGCCCGCGCGCCATCTCTGCGACGCGCGAGGGTTCTGCCGTCCGCGTTGCCTTCCGCGACGCCGCCGGCGGCCTCGTATCGGCAGCCGGTGCCGCCGTTGCGCCCGAAACGCACCTCTTCGCCCTCGCCGGCGATGATGGCTCCTACGCATGGGCCGAGGCGAAGATCGAAGCGGATGGCTCCGTCGTCGTCGCTTCGCCCGCCGTCTCGCGTCCTGTGCGCGTCGAATACGCATGGAGCGACTTCCCGCCAGAGGAGGCGCAACTCCACCGCGTCTCCGATGGATTCCCGCTCTTCCCATTCCGCTTGGAGGTTAAGTGTATATGAAGAGAATCTTCCTCTTTGTCATCACCAACATAGCGGTGATGCTGACTCTCAGCATCGTGTTCCATCTGGTCTGCGGCTTTTTGGGGATTGACCCATACGTCGCCACCAATGGCGCGATCAACATGGAGTCCCTGATTGTCTATTGCCTAATCTTCGGCATGGCAGGCTCAGTCATCTCGCTCCTGCTCTCAAAGCCAATGGCCAAGTTCTCCGTTGGTGCCAGGACCATCAACGGCAGCGAGGGCGAGGCGGAGGCATGGCTTGTGAACACGGTCCAGGATTTGGCTACGCGCGCCGGCATCAAGTGCCCTGAGGTCGCCATCTACCAGGGCGAGCCCAACGCCTTCGCCACCGGGGCCTTCAAGAACTCCGCGCTGGTGGCCGTCTCCACGGGAATCATGGGGTCGATGACGCGCAGCGAACTCCGCGCCGTTCTCGGCCATGAGATTTCGCATGTGGTGAATGGCGACATGGTCACGATGTCACTCCTCCAGGGTGTCCTCAACGCCTTCGTCCTCTTCATCTCATACGTTGTCGGAATCCTCGTTGAGAACGCGCTCTCGGGGAAGGGAGACCGCCGTCGCAGCCGCGGCTTTGCGGGCGGTGGAATCGCCTACCTCGTGAGGATTGTCCTGCAAATGGCCCTTGGCCTAGTCGCCTCGATGGTGGTCTACGCCTTCTCCCGCCACCGGGAATATGGCGCGGATGCCGGGAGCGCCAGACTTCTCGGGTCGCCCTCGGACATGATTGCCGCCCTTCGTCGCCTTGGCAACATCCAGCCGGGAATCCTGCCCGACTCGCTGAAGGCCATGGGCATCGGCGGCAAGCCCGCTCGCAACCTCTTCTCGACGCACCCCACCCTAGAGCAGCGCATCGAAGCCCTCCAGCGCCTCTCAGTCTAGCGGGTGAGGAGGCTGAAAGAGTCGAGCGAGGAGAAGACTACTGGCGAGCGCGGAATCGTCGCCAGGGTGAAGCGTCCTACAAGGTCGCCAAGCGCGGCCATTTGCCCTGCCTCGCACCATCCGCACGATGCGGCCAGGATGCCAATGATCTTCTCCGGCGGCACGCCCTCTGCGCGGAAGGTGGCTATGCGCGTGTCGCCATGGCGTTTCGCGAGGCGGCGTCCGTCCGGGCCAACAACTAGCGGCACATGGCAGTAGCGGGGCGTTGGCAAGCCGAGGGCGCGTTGGACGAGGGTTTGCGCCGGAGTCGCCGGAAGGAGGTCGTCGCCGCGCACCACCTCTGTCACGCCCATTGCCGCGTCGTCGGCCACCACTGCCAGCGCGTATCCGGCGCCATCGGCGTCGCGCGCCAGGGGGAAGTCGCCGCTGTGAGCGGCAACATCCTGTTCAAAGTGGCCGGCAAAGGCGTCGTCGAGGGATACGACAGTGGCGTCTGGACCATCGGGGAGGCGGAAGCGCCAGGCGGGTGCGCGGCCGTTTGCGGCGTCAATGGCTTCATCGTATGACGCGAAGCGGTCGCGACAGCGCCCGTCGTAGCGAAGAGTCTCGCCCTCGTGCGGGGCGGACTGGCACCGTTCCACTTCGGCGCGGGTGCAGACGCATGGGTATGCCTTGCCCGCTGCAACCAGCTTCTCAAGATGTCGGCGGTAAATGGCGCGGCGCTGCGATTGGACGTATGGCGCGGAAGGGCCGCCGACATCAGGGCCCTCGTCCCAGTCGAAGCCCAACCAGCGAAGGTCGTCTAGCGCCTGCTCGGCGGCGAATGGCTTTACCTTGGGGTGGTCGAGGTCTTCCATGCGCAAAATCACCTTGCCGCCGCGGGAGCGGGCCGAGAGCCACGCCACCATGAAGGTGCGGGCGTTGCCCAGGTGCAGTGCGCCGGTCGGGCTTGGCGCAAGTCGGCCTGTTGCTCGTTCGTCCCCGCTGCTGTTCTCAAGGCTGTCCATGGGGGAGGATCACATAGAGGAGAATCGCGAAGAAGTGGCAGACAGACCCCGCCAGCACGAATAGGTGCCAGATGGCGTGGGCGAACTTGAAGGAGCGCGCCACATAGAAGATGCAGCCTAGCGAGTAGCAGAGCCCTCCGGCGGCCAGCCAGGCGAATCCGCGCGCGCCGATGCCCTGCCAGAGGGGCTTCAGCGCAATTACGATGAGCCACCCCATAGCCAGGTAGGTGATGGTAGAGAATGCCTTGAAACGTCCCGTGAAGAACACCTTCATCAGCACGCCCAGAAGCGCCAGTCCCCAGACGACTCCGAAAATCGACCAGCCCCAGGCGGGGCGCGTCGCCCCCAGCACGATTGGCGTGTAGGAACCGGCTATCAGCAAATAGATGGATGAGTGGTCGAAGATGTGGAAGATGCGCTTTGCGCGCGAGCCTGCCGGCAGCGCGTGGTAGAGAGTGGATGATAGGTAGAGGATGCACATCGTGGCACCGTATATCGCAACGGCCGTTACCACCTTTGGGCTGCGGTGAATCGCCGCGAACACCACCCCGACAACCAAAGCCGCTATCGCCAACAGGAAGCCAATCCCATGGGTAATAGAATTGGCGATTTCCTCACCGACGGTCTGCTGGATTTCGCCGTCAACATATTCTTTTTTCATGCACCAATTATAGCATTTTGCTAAAATAGATGGACTGTTTTTATGCGCCCGGGTGGCGGAATGGCAGACGCAACGGACTTAAAATCCGTCGCCGCGAGGCATAAGGGTTCGACTCCCTTCCCGGGCACCATTAACAGTGGAGCTCAGATTGTCTGAGATTTTGGATTTGCTAATTACAATTAGGAATAAGGAGAATTGCATGAACGCAGCGGAACTGGGAAAGCAAGTTGAAGTCCAGGGAGAAGTTCTTGGACGCATCAGGCAGGAAATCGGCAAGGTTCTTGTCGGACAGGAGAAGCTGGTCGATGACCTTCTCATCGCCCTCGTCGGCGGTGGGCACGTCCTATTGGAAGGCGTGCCCGGCCTGGCCAAGACGACGGCCATCCAGTCGCTGGCGAAGGCCCTGGGTCTCCGTTTCCAGCGGATTTCCTTTACGCCAGACCTATTGCCTTCCGATGTGATCGGCACCCTCATCTACAATCAGAAAGACGGCTCCTTCGAGCCGCGCAAGGGCCCGGTCTTCACCAACCTCCTGCTCGCCGATGAAATCAACCGCGCCCCAGCAAAGGTGCAGAGCGCCCTTTTGGAGGCCATGCAGGAGCGCCGCGTGACGATTGGCGACACCACCTACGACCTTCCGTCGCCCTTCCTCGTCCTCGCGACGCAGAACCCAATCGAACAGAAGGGAACCTATGCGTTGCCCGAGGCGCAGGTCGACCGTTTCATGCTCAAGAGCATCGTGACCTACCCCTCCCGCGACGACGAGCGCCGCATCATGAACCGATTCACTTCCCGCACTCGCTCCGAAATCCAGGCCGTGGTGACGCCTGAGGAAGTCGCGGCTCTCCAGACGGCCCTCGATGGCGTCTATTGCGACGAGAAGGTCGGCGAATACATCCTCGACATCGTAAGCGCCACGCGCAACCCGGCATCCTGGCATCTGGAAGACCTGGCTGGCGCAATCGAGATGGGCGCAAGCCCCCGTGCCACGCTCTGGCTCCATGTCGGCGCACGAGCATCTGCACTTCTTCGTGGCCGTCCGTTCGCGACGCCGCAGGATGTCAAGGAGGTCGCGCGCGGCGTGCTACGCCACCGCATCATGCTCTCATACGAGGCGGAAGCCGAAAACCTCACCGCCGACGCCGTCGTAGAGAAGATTCTCAACACCGTGCCGGTGCCGTGAGTTAGTGGCTAGTCGTTAGTGGTTAGTAGCTAGTGGTTAGTAGTTAGTAGCTAGTGGTTAGTTGTTAGTGGTTGGTGGAAATGGCTGAAATTGCAAAACTCGAGGAGCTGAGGAAACGGGTCAACAAGATCCGCATCCTCACCCTGCGCCTCGTGAACGAGCAGCTCTCAGGCGAATACCACTCCTCATTCAAGGGGCAGGGCATTGAGTTTGACGAGGTCCGCCCCTACGAGCCTGGCGACGATGTCCGCTCAATCGACTGGAACGTCACGGCCCGCACCGGTACGCCCCATGTCAAACGCTACTCCGAAGAGCGCGAACTGACGGTCGTCTTTTTGGTCGATGTCTCTGGTTCCCAGGGCTGCGGCAGCGGAGGGCGTACGAAGTCCGAACTCTCGGCCCTGGTCACAAGCATCCTCGCCCTCGCGGCCACGGAAAACGGTGACAATGTCGGCCTCGTGAACTTCACCGACCGCATCGTCAAATACGTTGCGCCGAGACGCGGCCGCACGGCGGTGATGCGCCTGGTGCGCGACGTCCTCGCCGACGAAGGCGCCGGCGCCGGACGCACCGGCATCGCGAATGTCCTCAAGCGCTTTGGCAGCCTCCAGCGGCGTCGAGCGCTGGTCTTCCTCATATCCGATTTCCTTGACGGCGGCTTCTCGCACGAGCTGCGCGTCGCTGCGCGCCGTCACGACCTTGTCGCCATATCCATAACCGACCCGGCGGAACGTGCGCTCCCGGATGCCGGGCTCGTCGAGGTCGCCGACCCTGAGACGGGGGAGGTCGTCCTGCTGGACAGCGCCTCGCCCGCAGTCCGCGCCGGCTTCGATGCCGCCGCCGCCGCGGCGCGTGCGGCGCTTGTCCATGAATTCGAGTCGGCGGGCATCGACGAAGTCGCCCTTTCCACAGCCGATTCCGATGACGATATCGTAGCCAAACTGCGCCGCCTCTTCATCCAGCGCGCAAAGAGAGGAGCCGGAAGGTGATTAAAAGAATTTTAGCAGGGTTCATCCTCCTTTCCGCGCCCCTCTTCGCCGCGCAATACGAGCTTCTCTCCACCGACACTCCGCAGGGCCGTGTAGAGGTTTCCTTCACAACCGACGCAGATTCCCTCTCACTTGAGCGCGACCTCACCGCCACGCTTACGGCAACCGCCCCTGCCGACGCCGCGCTGGCTCTCCCGCAACTTGACGAACTGCGCGCACGCTTCGAGGGCTTCTCTCTCGCCGAGGGCTATGGCCGCGAGGACGCGCCATCTCCCGACGGGCGCACTGTGAAGTCAATCCGCTGGCGCCTCCGCGCCGATCCTGGTGCGGCCCGCTACAGGCTCGCCCCATTCGCCGTAGCCGCCGCAGGCAAGTCCTTCGTCGCGTCGCCGGTTCTCTTCCCCCTCGCCTCGTTGCCCGATGCCCAGGGGGGCATTGAAATCGCCCCGCGCAAGTTCTTCGTCTGGCCTTCGCCGAGAACGCTCCTCCGCTGGCTGCTGATTGCCGCCCTTGCGGCCGTCGTCGTCGCCATCGTCGTCTTCTTCATTCGCCGCATCCGCCACACCATCCGCATCCGCGCCATGTCGCCCGCCGAACGCGCCCTCCACGAGCTGTCGCAGCTCCTTGGGCGTGGCCTCATCGAGCGCGGGCGCTTCAAGGATTACTATGTCGAACTCACCCTTGTCGTCCGCCGCTATGTCGAGCGCGCCTACGGTATCCGCGCCCCGCGCCTTACCACGGAGGAATTTCTCGAGCGCGCCAAGGCGGACTCCCGCTTTGGCGAAGACTCTGTCGCCCACCTCTCCTCCTTCCTTGAGGCGGCCGACATGGTCAAGTTCGCCGGCCTCACCGCCACCGTCGAGATGGCGACTGCCGCCGCCGACTCCGCCCGCCGCTATGTCCAGCAGGACTCCACTCCAAAGGTGCAGACACCATGAAGACAATCCGCTTTACAGATACGACCCTCCGCGACGCCCATCAGTCGCTTTGGGCCACCCGCATGCGCACCGAGGACATCCTTCCTGTCCTTGACGCCATTGACGCCGCAGGCTACTACTCCCTCGAGTGCTGGGGTGGCGCCACCTTCGACGTCTGCCTCCGCTTCCTCCGCGAAGACCCCTGGGAGCGCCTACGCGCCATCCGCGTCCGCGCCAAGACTCCGCTCCAGATGCTCCTACGCGGCCAGAACATCCTCGGATACAAGAACTATCCCGATGATGTGGTCATCCGCTTCGTCGAACTGGCCGCCAAGAACGGCATCTCCATCTTCCGCGTATTCGACGCCCTCAACGATGTCCGCAACCTGGAGGTCGCCATGAAGGCCGTCAAGGCCGTCGGCGCGCACGCCCAGGGCACGATTTCCTTCACGACAAGCCCGATCCACAACGACGCTCTTTACGTCTCCCTGGCGCGCGACCTCGTTGCCCTTGGAGCCGACTCCATCTGCATCAAGGATATGGCGGGAATCCTCTCGCCATCCGCCGCTGCCCGTCTCTCCAAGGCAATAACCGAGGCTGTTTCCGTTCCGCTTCAGATTCACTCCCACATGACAAGCGGCATGGCCGCCGCCGCCTACCTAGAAGCCGCCCGCAACGGGGCAGGGGCTCTCGACACCTGCGTTTCCTCTATGTCCGGCCTCTCCAGCCAGCCGCCAGTCGAATCGATTGTCGCCATGCTTGAGGACGACGGCTTTGAAACCAACCTCGACCGCGAGGCCATCGCAACGGCCGCCAGGCACTTCAAGGCGCTGCGTCCGCAGCGAGAACCGGCAAGCGCCTCGCACGATTTCGTCGATGCCGGCGTTCTCCGCCACCACATCCCTGGCGGAATGATCTCGAATCTCCGTTCGCAGCTTGACGAGCAAGGTGCCCTTGACCGCATCGACGAGGTTATGGCCGAACTGCCGCGCGTCCGCGCCGAGATGGGTTATCCGCCCCTCGTCACGCCCACGAGCCAGATTATCGGAATCCAGGCCGTCATAAATGTTCTTAGTGGCAAGCGCTACGGCCGCGTGACTGAAGAAACTCGCGCATATGTGAAAGGCCTCTATGGCCGTCCACCCGCGCCGTTGGACGCCGAAATCGCCAAGGCCATTCTCGATGGCGCCGAACCGATCTCTTGTCGTCCGGCAGACCTGCTTCCGCCAGGCCTCCCAGCCGCGGCGGCCGCACTACCGGCCAAGTTCCAGCGGTCGGAGGAGGACATTCTCTCATACGCACTCTTCCCCGAAGTGGCGCTGGGATATTTTAACCATATCTCAAATCCAAAATCGGAAGCCCAAAATCCAAAATCTCAAATTTCAAATCCTAAATCTGAAATCTCAAATCCCTCCCAAACATCCAAACTTCCAAACATCCAAGGCGCGGAGCGCCAAACTTCCTCCAACGTCGTCGCCTCCCCATTCGCCGGCACGTTCCATCGTCGTCCGGCCCCGGACAAGGAGCCATGGGTTGCCGACGGCGCATCCTGCGCCAAGGGCGACACCGTCTGCGCCATTGAGGCAATGAAGCTTCTCAACACCATCGCCGCTCCCTGCGACTGCGCGGCGGTCCGCTTCCTCGTGGCCGACGGAGCCACCGTCGCCAAGGGCACTCCGCTGTTCGAGTTCTAGCACCAGTCAACGCCGATGTTCCCGCTCTTCCTAGCATCAAGATACCTACGCCCCAGTCGTTCCGGCGCTCCTGTCGTAACGCTGCTGGCGGTGCTGGGCGTTGTCCTAGGAGTGGCCATCGTCATTGTGGTGCGCGCCGTGATGACCGGATTCGGCGACCTCTGGCGCGAGAAGATACTTGCATTCAAGCCCCACATCACCATCTCCTCGCCTCGCGGCATTATCTCCGACGATGAAGCGATTGTCGCCGCCGTCACTGCCGTAGATGGAGTCGAGGCCGCTTCGGCATCGGTCGAGATGCGCGTCCTAGCCGAGCATGACCGCCATGTCCATGCGCCCGTCGCCATTGGCGTGAATCCCGGCGACCTGCCGGCCTTGCACCCCGACATAGCCGGCAGCATCGTCGCCGGCGAAGCCACGGCTCTGGCCAATGGCGCGGCCCTTGTCGGCGAAGACCTCGCCTACGCCCTTGACCTGCAAGTGGGCGACGCCCTGCTTATCCATTCGCCGGCAAGCCTCGTCTCGCAGGACGAACTCTACTTCCCCGAGGAGATAACGGTCGGCGGCATCTACCGCATGGGTCAGGCGGAGTTCGACGGCGGCTATGTGATCGTTCCCATCGGCTTCGCCCGAGACATCATGGGCATGGCACGCGGCGGCGCCTTCTCGGTGCATGTCAAGACCGACGCCCCCCAGGATCCCGCCCGCTTCGAGCGCATCCGCGCCGCAGTCGATGGTGCCGTGAACCATGGCGAGTTCCCGCCGACATACAATGTCCGCGACTGGCGCGAGGTCGATGCCGCCCTCTTCAACGCCATCGCCGTTGAGAAGAACATGATGGTCATCCTGCTGATGTTCATCACCGTAGTCGCCATCTTCTGCGTGACCAACACCATCATCGTGGTGACTATCCGCAAGACGAGGGAGATCGGCCTCCTCAAGGCGCTGGGCTTTGACTCGCGCCGCGTGATGGGCGCATTCGTCCTCTATGGAACGCTCCAGTGCGTCGCCGGCACCCTGCTTGGCGTCGGTCTTGCCTTTCTGATTTTGCACAACCTCCAGGGCATGGTTGATTTCCTCGCGAACTTTGGCCTTGAGGTCTTCCCGAAGAACGTCTATGGACTTGACAGGATCCCCTGGCGCGTTGTTCCGGGCGAGGTGCTGGCGACCGTGGCGATGGTCATCGGCTTCTGCTGCGCGGCCAGCATGATCCCGTCGTGGAGGGCGGCTTCGCGTCGTCCTGCGGAGGCGCTGCGGTCATGAGCGGAGCCGTAATGGAGGCCATTGGCCTGCGCAAGTCGTTCGTCATGCCCCATGGCAGGATCGAGGTCCTGCGCGGCGCCGACATTTCCATTGGCGCTGGCGAGACGGTCGCAATCCTCGGCCGAAGCGGCGCGGGAAAGAGCACCCTCTTAAATGTCCTTGGCGGACTGGACGCCCCAGACGCCGGCGAGGTCCGCTTCCAGGGCGCGCCATTCTCATCTCTTTCGGAGCGGCGCCGCACGGCCATCCGCGCCACCGGCATCGGTTTCGTGTTCCAGTCGTTCCAGTTGCTGCCAGAGATGACCGTTCTCGAGAACGCCATCCTCCCCGCCATGGCCGCTGGAAGGCTTGGCCGTGCCGCAATGCGCCGCCGCGCCGCCGAGCTTCTTGACCGCGCAGGGCTATCCCACCGCCTTTCCCACCGGCCACCGGAACTCTCCGGCGGCGAGCAGCAGCGCGTGGCAATCGCCCGCGCCCTGATGAACTCCCCGGCGCTTGTCTTGGCCGACGAACCCACCGGCAACCTTGATGGCGCAACCGGTTGCGCCGTCCTCGATTTCCTCTTCGAGATGGTCGCATCCATAGGCGGCGCAATGGCCATCGTCACGCACGATGTCTCCCTGGCGGCCCGCTGCTCTAGGACAGTCACCTTGGAGGAGGGCGTCTTCAAATGAAGCCCTGCCGCAAAACTGCCTTGCGCCTCGCCGGTGCAGTGCTTGTCGTTGTCGCCGACCAGCTCACCAAGCACTTGGCGCGGACATGCCTCGCCTCCGGTTCACCGGTCGCCGTCATCCCCGGCTTTTTCAATTTCGCCCTCGTCTTCAACGAAGGCGCCGCCTGGGGGATGATGCAGGGCTTCCGCTATGGATTCGTCATCCTCGCGGTGGCGATGCTGGCCTTCCTCGCCATGCGCCATGAAGCGCTCTTTGGCGCGTCCAAGGTCGGCGGCGTGGCGGCGGCGCTGCTCTGCGGCGGGATAGTCGGCAACCTCATCGACCGTGTCCTGGCCGGACGCGTAACAGACTTCCTCGACTTCCACTATGGCGCATGGCACTTCCCATGCTTCAACATCGCGGATAGCGCAATCTGCATCGGCGTGGCGCTGTTCTTCCTAATCTCATTCTTTCAGCAAAAGCCTCATGCCGAATGTGGCATGTCGCAAGTCAACAAATAAAAGAGACAACTCCCATGTCCGGAATATCACAACTCGAATCTTGGCTCAACGCCGGGCTTTCATCCGCCTTCGGCGAGGCCGCCGCAGGTACCTCCCTCCATGTCCAGCCCGCCACCGACACCGCCTTTGGCGACTTCCAGTGCAACGACGCCATGGCGCTGGCCAAGAAGCTGCGCCGTCCGCCGCGCGCCATCGCCGAGGCAATCGTCGCCGCTCTCCCGGCCGATGCCGCGCCGGCGTCCGCCACCATCGCAGGCCCTGGATTCATCAACCTCAAGGTCAGTTCCGACTGGCTCGCCGCCGAACTTGACCGCGCCGCGACCTTGCCGGCCGCCGGCGAAGGCCGCACAGTGGTCATCGACTACTCCAGCCCCAACGTCGCGAAGCCGATGCACATCGGCCACATCCGCTCCACGGTCATAGGCAACGCCCTCCACCGCATCTTCCTCGCCTTGGGATACAAGGTCATCGCCGACAACCACATCGGCGCCTGGGGCACGCTGTTCGGCATCATCATCAAGGGCTACCGCGAGTTCCTTGACCGCGAGGCCCTGGAGCGCGACCCCATCGAGGAGTTGCAGCGCATCTACGTTGAGAGCTACTCCCGTACCAAGGCGGCGGACGACGCCACCGAAGAGCAGAAGGCCGCAGCTGCCGCGTGGCTCGATGCCTGCCGCATGGAGACGGTCAAGCTCCAGCAGGGCGATCCCGACAACCGCGCCCTTTGGCAGGAGTTCATCCGCCTCTCCCTCGGCGAGTTCGACAAGACCTACGCCCGTCTCGGCGTGAAGTTCGACACCGCCCGCGGCGAGAGCTATTACCAGGACCAGCTTGCCGGTGTCGTAGAGAGCCTTGAGAAGGCAGGCCTCGCCACGGAGAGCGATGGCGCGACCATCGTTGATCTCAAGGAGGATGGCCTTGACGTGGCCATCGTCCGCAAGCGCGACGGCGGTTTCAACTATACCACCACCGACATCGCGACCGTCGCCACGCGTGTCCGCGACTATGCGCCCGACGAGATGATCTACGTCACCGACGAGCGCCAGCAGCTTCACTTCAAGCAGTTCTTCCACATCTGCCGCAAGCTGGGCATCGTCCCCGAAGGCTGCGAGCTGAAGCACGTCTGGTTCGGCCTGATGCGCCTGCCCGAAGGTGTAATCTCAACGCGCCAGGGCAATCTCATCAAGCTTGAGACGCTGCTCGACGAGGCGGAACGTCGCGCCCGCGCCATCATCGACGCCTCCGGCAAGGAGATGTCCGAGGACGACAAGGCGCGTCTGGCCGCGCAGATTGGCATCGGCGCCATCAAATATGCCGACCTCAGCCACGACCCGCAGACGATGGTGACCTTCACGTGGGACAAGGCGCTCGCGCTTGAGGGCAACTCCGGCCCTTACCTGCAATACGCCCATGCCCGCATCTGCAGCCTGCTCGACAAGTATCGCGCCGCGGCGTCGGGTTCAAATCCCGAAACCTCCGCGCTGATTCTCGACGATCCGGTAGAGCGTGCCCTGGCGCTGCACCTGCTCAAGTATCCTGGCGCGGTCCTCCGCGCAGCCGAAAGCTGCCGCCCCAATGTGCTGGCGGATTACCTCTACGCCCTCTCGCAGTGCTACAGCAGCTTCTACCAACGCTTCCCGATCCTCAAGGCCGAGCCTGCGGTGCGCGACAGCCGCGCCCGCCTGTGCCTGCTCACCGCCCGCACTCTCCGCGCCGGCCTAGACCTGCTAGGCATCGAAGCCCCGGAAAGAATTTAGTGCCTAAGCTTCCCCGAGTCCTGATGGCCGGTCTGTGTCCGGCCGGAGGGGCCTGGGGCGCGGAGCCCCAGCCTACAACCCCAGCTCCCCCTGCGCGATGCGGGTGGCTCGTTCGTCGATGTTCATCCGCTCGCGGCAGAGGCGCGTCGCCACGCGCCCACGCGGCGTCCGCTCGATGTAGCCCTCCTGAATCAGGTAGGGTTCGTAAACCTCTTCAATTGTGTCGGCCTCTTCGCCAACGGCCACGGCGAGCGTGCCGAGTCCAACGGGGCCGCCGCCGAACTTGAAGATTATCGCCTCAAGCAGGCGCTTGTCCATCTCGTCAAGGCCGTAGGGGTCGATTTCAAGCAGTTCCAGCGCCGCCGCCGCGACGTCCTTCGTGATGCGGTTGCCTGCCCGCACCTGCGCATAGTCGCGGACGCGCCGTAGGAGGTTGTTCGCGATTCGCGGCGTTCCGCGCGAGCGCGCCGCAATCTCCAGCGCGCCGCCGTCGTCGATTTCCACCGAGAGTTTCCCTGCGGAGCGCTTGACTATTTTCGACAGCTCTTCCGCGTCGTAGTAGTCGAGGCGGTTGGCGAGGCCGAAGCGCGAGCGCATCGGGGAGGAAATCAGGCCGGAGCGCGTCGTCGCGCCCACGAGGGTGAAGCGGGGGAGGTCTAGTCGCACCGAGCGCGCGTTCGGCCCCTGGTCGATCATGATGTCGATGCGGAAGTCCTCCATCGCCGAATAGAGGTATTCCTCGACCGAGCGCTGCATGCGGTGGATTTCGTCGATGAAGACGATGTCGCCCGGCTGGAGGCTGGTGAGAAGTCCGGCGAGGTCGCCGGGCTTGTCGATGACTGGACCTGATGTCGTCTTCACCGAGACGCCCATCTCGCGCCCGAGGATGAATGCAAGCGTTGTCTTGCCCAGGCCGGGGGGGCCGGAGAGCAGCACGTGGTCGAGAGGCTCGCCGCGCTGCTTGGCTGCCTGCACCGCCAGTTCGAGGCGGTCGCGCACTTTGGTCTGGCCGGCGAAGTCCGCAAAGGAGAGTGGCCTCAGGTTGTTGTCGAAGGCCGTGTCCTTCTTATTCAGTTCTGTCGTTATTCTTTCCATGTCTTCAAAAGAGCAAGTCAATTCTACCATATTTTGACTTCAAGGCGGCTATTTGGTATCATGTTTAGGTCAATTTGCAACATTAACAAGCAGGAGAATTGAAATGGGAACTGGCAGGACACTGAACAAGAAACCAAGGACTCGCCCCGTCAAGGCCGCTGGTGACAAGCGTCGCCGCGAGAAGACCCAGCTCAAGCGCCTCGTCGCTCTGGGCATGGACGAAGACAAGGCGAAGAAGCTGACGACTGGCGCAGTCCGCGCCGCGCTTCGTCATCCGAAAGCCGTTGAGAAGGCCGCCGCCGCTAAGGCATGATAGGCGGCATCCTCACCGCAGGCAGGCGCGCGCTGTGGCCACTGGCCGCCGCGTGCGCCTTCGCTTTTTCCGCAGCGATGTCTTTTGCGGACGAGGCGCTGGTGCTGTGTCCGGAGTGTGGCCGCGAGCCGCCATCCGGCGCGGCCTTTTGCCCTTCGTGCGGCGCCGCCATTTCCGCCGCATTCACCCGTCCTGATGACCGGTCTGTGTCTGGCCAGAAGGACCCTGGTGCCGAGGAGTCACCAGCCTCTGCGCCGCAAGGCCCCATTGCGCGGAGCGCAGCAGCTCGCGACGTGGCCGAGGCGCGTCGGCGCCGCGACGCCGGCGACCTTGCCGCAGCCATTGTCCTCTACCGCAACGCGCAGGCGCTGATGGCCGCCGACGCCGGCGATCAGCAACTTGAAAAGGCGAGTCGCACCATCGCCACAGAGGCCGCCGCAGTGGAGGAGTCCTTCAACAAGTCCATGCGCGTGTCTGGCCGGACGGAAGCCCTCAATGCCGCCGCCCGCGCCGTCGAGTCCTACTTCCGCGGCGAAGGCCGCATTCCCATGGGCCGCGCCTGGGTTCCGGCCGACTGGCCGACATCCCTCACGCCGCCGGCAATCGCCGCCGTCCGCCTCTCTTTGCCAATCCCATGCGCCGATTGCGCCGGCATCGGCACTGTCCATTGCCGCACCTGTGGCGGGCGCGGAGCGGTCCAGTGCAAGGCGCAGGGCTGCAAGAACGGCTGGATAATTGGCAAGCCAGCCCACACCCTTTACAAAACGCCCGACGCCACAGTGCGCGAGAAGTGCCCGGCCTGCAACGGCACCGCCCATGTAACGTGCCGCGATTGCGCAGGACGCGGCTCCATCCAGTGCAAGAAGTGCGCCGGCTCCGGCTACGCCCCTCTTTGCAAAGGCTGCCACGGCTCAGGACTCGAGACCTGCCGCGATTGCGCCCGGAAGGGCGTCCGCGAGGACTGCCCCATCTGCCGTGGAACCGGCAAGACACTTTGCGGAAAGTGCGGAGGCGATGGACGCTCGCAACGCTAGTGCATCTGCGCCGCCGCCCATCAAGGGCTTCACCTTCATCCGTTGCCTTGGACGCGGAGGCATGGCCTCTGTCTGGGAGGCGCGCCAGCACGACCCGGAGCGCACCGTGGCCGTCAAGGTCCTCAACGAAGACATCACCTCGCGCCCCAAGGAGGTCGATGCCTTCTACTCCGAGGCCAAGACTGCCGGCTCACTCGTCCACCCTAATATCGTATCGGTCTTCGAGGTCGGCTACCAGAGCGGTTGCTACTACTATGTGATGGAGCTGGCCGCCGGCTACGACACTGGCAAGTGGCTCGCTCGCAAGGGGCGCTTGGCCGAGGCCGATGTCCTCACCGTCGCGGAGTCTGTCGGCGTCGCGTTGGAGTTTGCCTCTAAGACGCTTGGCGTAATCCACTGCGACATCAAGCCCGCGAACATCATGGTCGATGGCGACGGCATGGTGCGAATCACCGACATGGGTCTGGCGCGTTTCCGCCGCACCGCCGACAACGAATACATTACCGGCACGCCGGCCTACATGTCGCCCGAGCAGGCATCCGGCGCAACTGCCCTCGACGAACGCTCCGACATCTACTCCCTCGGCGCCACCATCTACCATCTGCTCACTGGCAAGGAGTTATTCTCCGGCACCGACGATGAAGTCATGGAGTGCCAGCGGACGAAGCCGGCGCCTGACATCCGTGCGGCCAATCCGGACGTGAGCGAAGCCTGCGCCAGACTTGTGGCGCGTTTTCTGGCCAAGTCGCCCGCCGACCGCCCGCAGACCTGGGCCGAGGCTCTTGCCATGATACGCGCCGCCCTCGCCAATCCAGATGGCCGGTCAGTGTCCGGCCAGAAAGGGCAGGGGCGCGTAGCCCCTGCCTTATCGGCTGCGTCATCGACCGCCCCCGCCTCCTTCTGGCTTTACACGGCCTTGGCGGCGGCTCTGGCCTTTGCCATTGCCTTCGCCATTGCGCGCTTTTGGTGATGTGATTTCCTGGAATCCGTTTGCGAATGAGTGATTGACGCCATGCCGGATGAGAGGAATGGCGTCGGCTGGGAACAGTTACGGATGTGAAGAGGTCGAAATCGCGGCGGCGCGGTAGGCGGTTGCTGATTGGCCGGTTTCATGCTGGAAGAAGTGCGCGAAGTACCAGGGTGAGTTGAAGCCAAGCAGCGACGCGATTTCGGCAATTGGCATGTCGCTCGACGCCAACAGGTGCCGCGCCCGCGCCAGCCGCGTCTCCAGTTGGTATCGCAGCGGCGGCATTCCGCACTCCCTCGCGAAGATGTGGCGGAAAGTCCGGTAGGGAAGCCCCAGCGATGCCGCAAGCGCCTTGAAATCCACCACGCCGTCGCAATGCTCGGCGATGTAGGCTCTGGCTTGGCGGACGATGCCCTCGTGCCGCGCACGGGCGGTGTCGCCCCCGGCCTGGGGCAGCTCTTTCAATTCCGCCAGTAGCGAGAATATCCGTGCGCTTGCCGCGTACACTGATTCCTGCCCGCCTTCGAGGATGTCATCGACTGCCGCCGCAAAGTGTTCGCGGATGTGGGGTGTTGTATCCACTACACGGGCGCCCCCTTCGCCGCCAAGCCCGGCGCATGCCATAAGCCGTGCCGCCATGTCGCCGCCGAAGCCAATAAAGCGCGTTGTCCAGCCGGTGTCGGCGTCGGGTCGGTAGCGGTGCCAGTGCTCCGGAGCCAGCACCAGCAGCGACCCTTTCTTCAGCGTAAAGCCCCCGTCGCGGAACGCCACTTTTCCTCGACCACGCTTGACGAGGATTAACTGCCACTCATGCAGGATGCGCCCCTGCTCCCAGGTAAAGTAGTATTCGTCAGGGTGTGCCCGTGAAGGGAACTCCGCCCCAGGCGCGCTCAGCCCGACCCCCGCGCAGGTCGCATACAGCCCCCACGCCTTCTGCGTGTCGCTCACGGGGAAATACCGATAATCGACCTTCATCTACACCTCCAAACCTTTCAACTTTTCAACCTTTCAACTTTTCAACCTCTCAACCTCTCAACTTCCAAACCTTTCAACTTCTCAACCTTTCAACCTCTCAACTTCCAAACCTTTCAACATTTCAACTTTTAAACTTCACAAATTCAA
>JAGCUY010000044.1 GCA_017962605.1 Kiritimatiellia bacterium
GCTTTCCAGCGTCGCGCTCAACTACGTGGGCGGCGGGAGGCTTGCGGTGGAGAAGCTCGCCCGGCTCGTGGCGGGAAGGCGCGAAACCGCGCCCGCCGTCTATCTGCCGCTCTGGGTCGTGCGGCGCGCCTCGACGACGCGGCTCACCAGGCCCGACGAGGCGGTGTCGCGGGCGCTGGAGCGCATCCGGCGCGAGGCCTGCGGCGGACTCACCGCCCGCAACGTGCTGAAGGACTTCGACTGCTCGCGGCGCTCCGCCGAAATGCGATTCCGCGCCGCGACGGGCCATTCAATCCTGGAGGAGATCCGCGCCGTCAGGCTGACGGAGGCGAAGGCGCGGCTTGCCGACGGCCCGGACAAGATCGACGACATCGCCTTCAACTGCGGATACGCCTCTTCGGCTGCCTTCAGCATCTTCTTCCGCGCCGAAACCGGCCTTTCGCCCATGGAATGGCGCAAGACCCATCGAAGCGGCGCCTAGCGCGCTACAGTGTTACGTCATCGCGCAGGCCATGTCCTACGAGTGGGGGCGGGCCGGCATGGAGATCCCGCGCCGCAACACGCTGTCGAACGCCAACACGAAACGGGACCCCGCCATGGCGGAGGACGTGTTCTGGTGGCTGTTCAGGCATTTGGGCGCGATTGAGCCGGACTTCGTCTCGAAGAACTACTCCGGCTACCTTGCGCGGATCAGGAACCACAGGCTCTACGCCCTGGACTCCTCGACGATACAGCTGGTCCCATTGCCATCCCATTTGGTCTCCGCGACCTCTGCCTCTTTGCGTCTCTGCGTGAAAAAGAGTGTGGGATGCTACTGGACAGGACATCTTACACATGGTGAACTGCGAACTCGTCGAAGAGCGCAAGATGTAGCGGTGCGGCGGAAGGTGCGCGGGGCGGGCCGAGCCGTTCGGCGCTAGCGCCTGGAACGGTGGGCCGCGCGGTACTGGCCGGGGGTGACGCCGCGTTCGCGCTTGAAGATCTTGGTGAAGTGGCTCTGGTCGAAGAAGCCGGTGGCGGCGGCGATGTCGGAAACGAGCCGATTGGTAGTCTCCAGCAGATGGCGAGCGGCGTTAAGCCGAATGGTCGTCACGTAGCGCCCCGGCGACATGCCGAAGACGTTCGCGAACTGCCGGCGGAAATTCGGTTCCGACGTTTCCGCGATAATCGCCAGCCGTGACATCGAGACAGAACCGGCGTAGTGGCGCGCGATCCACTCCGTCACGCGCTTCATCCGCCCGTGCCAGTCGGGGGCGCTGTCGCCGGGACGCTTGTAGTAGATGCCCGCCGTGCCG
This sequence comes from Kiritimatiellia bacterium, assembly GCA_017962605.1. Classification (GTDB taxonomy): domain Bacteria; phylum Verrucomicrobiota; class Kiritimatiellia; order RFP12; family JAAYLN01; genus RGIG5952. Next base: position 1,296 of record JAGCUY010000044.1, read on the forward strand.
ATGAACTTGCCGGCCTTGTCCAGAATGGGGAAGACGCTCTTGACGTGGATGTCGTTCGAGCGGTCTGCCGGGCGGCGGTGAACGTAGTTCAGGAGCGGCTTCCCCGTCTCGCGGACAATCCTGTCCGGCTCCATGAAGCCCTTCGCCAGCGCGGCGGGAAAGAGGTCGCTGCTGCGCAGCCCGATGGCGTCGAACTCATCGCGGATGTTGCAGATGTCGCAGTTGCGCCGGTTGAGCGCCATGAAGCGCCCCTCGGCGTCCTTCAAGTAGAAGCCCGCGTTGGGCAGTGCGTCCATCATTGCCTTGAACATGGCGGAGTTGTGTCCGGCCTTGCGGAAGAACGCATCCCGCATCCTCTCCTTTTCCTTTTTCGTCATGTCGGGAACCATCCTAGCACACATCCCGGATTTTGGCAAATCCGATGCTCGGATTTTACATTTTTATATCGGGGATAATACAAGACGCGGCGGAGGCGAAAGCGTAGAATAAAAGCATTTCAATCCACGAAAAGTCAATCCACGAAAAGGGAGAAAAAACAATGAACAAACCGCATGCATTCATCCTCGCGGCCACAGCAGCAGCGGCCGTCGCAGTCGCGCCGGTTCAGGCGCGAACCGTCACCGCCGGGGCACCGGACGCCAATGGCGTCGTTGCCCTCGACTTCTCCGGCGTTGGGTCGCAAGCCCAGACGCTGATTGCGGCCTGGGCTGCGGGCGATAGGGGTGCCGACCCGCTCGCCTGGGCGGAATACGCCGACGCGGGGATAATCGCCGCAGACGCCACCTCGGCGACCTTCACCATCCCCGCCGCCTGGCGCGAAAAGTCCGGCGCCGTCCGGTTCTTCCTCATGTCCGGGACGCCGCCCTACCGGACACGCTACGACTTCATCACAAGGCCCGACTGCGAGGATGGCGGACTCTACATCGACACCGGCATCAAGCCCGATTCCTCGCTCGACATTTCCGTGAAGTTGAAGTCCGAAGACATGTCGTCCAGCGCAAAGATGAGCCCGTTCGGCATCAGCGGCGTCGTCTTCATCATGCCGAAGTCCGGCACCGAATACTACTACGACTTCTTCGGCGCGAAAGAAACAACTTCAGGCGGCGTCATGGGCGACACATGCCTGAACGTATTCGGCGACGCGCCGCCCCACGATGCGGAGCCGCACACATTTCGCCTGAACCGCGAAGGCCTGTTCATCGACGGCTACCGCCACCTCGCATTCGACCAGTCAAAAGTCACTGGATCGGCATCGTCGAGCACCCTCACGCTCTTCGGCAGAAGAAACGTGTGGAAGCAGAACGGAACGACATGCTCCATCTACGGCGCGACGCTTTCCACAAACGGCGTCGTGGCGTGCGACCTCGTTCCGGCCGCGGCACCAAGCGGCAAGATCCAGATGTGGGACCGCGTGACGCACGGCTGGAAAGGACCGGCACCCAACGGAACAGCCTACTCCTTTATCCCCGGCAACGACATCGGACCATACCCGCCCGACTGCGGCGTGGTGGAGAGCGTGTCGGCGGCGATTCCCTTCGGGCCGTCGCTTTCCTTCTCGATTGGAGACCGCGCCTCGCGGACTGCCGCTGTGACGCTCGCCCCAGGCCATGACGACGGCATTCTCTTCGCCGTCGCCAACGCCGCCGACGCGGGGACGGCGTTCTCCGCCTGGACCGACTCCATTGTCGTCGGAAAAGTCGGCGCCGGGACGAACGCCGTCACGGCGACGCTGCCGAACGAGTGGTGGCGCGGCCGCTACCAGGTCCGCTTCGCCTGGAAGTCCATCGCCGGGCAGCCCTACGACTACGCCGTTGAAAGCCTTGATTCGGACGGCACCGGCAAGGCGAACGTTCTCACCGGATGGACACCGACGACGAACAGCGCGATATCAGTGAACGCCAAGGCGGCATCGGATGTCTGCGCCTTTGGAATCGCCTCGTATTTCTTCCTGTTCCAGAACGGGAACACGATTTACTGGAACTTCTTCGGCAATTCCGGAAACACCACCTGCGACGGCGCAACGTTTCCGGCGCAATACCACGAATGGAGCATCGGGCCTGACGGCGCGAGCATAGACGGCGATTCGCTCGCAACGTTCTCCGGCGCAACGGAGACCTCCCTTTCGGTCAACGTAACGCTTCCGTTCCGTTCAAACGCAAACAACCAGACCATCGGCAAGACGGGCGACGTGTCTGTAAAGAGCGCGAAGATATGGGAGGGCGGCATCCTCGTGCGCGACTTCGCGCCATGCGTGAAGAACGGCGTTCCCGGTTTCTTCGACAACGTCCGCCGCGGATTCTATCCGAGCCGGACGCAGGCGCCGTTCGCGACGGGGGCGCCTGTCGTCGCAGACGGCGACTTCACGGCCTGGTCTTCGGCGCAGGAGCTGTCCGCCGCGACCGTAATCATGATGCGGTAGCAGGGGGCGACGGGCGATGCGACACGCGACAAGCAGAACGACTTTCGACATTCGACCTGAAATGCGGATTGCGAAGAATGCCATGCCGCTTGTCCTGTCCGCCGCGCTGGCGCTCTGCGTCGGCGCGGCCACGCCTACGGACCTCTATCTGCTCGTCGGCCAGTCGAACATGGCGGGGCGCGGCGCGCTGGACGACGAGGCGCGCATTCCGACGGAGCGCGTTTGGAAGTTCACGCGGGAAGGCGAATGGGCGGAGGCGGTCGAGCCGGTCCATTTCGACAGGCCGACGGCCGGGGCGGGGCCGGGACTGTCCTTCGGCCGGGCGATGGCCGACGCCGACCCGGAGACGGTTGTCGGCCTCATCCCGTGCGCCGTCGGCAACTCCCCGCTTTCGCGCTGGGAACCCGGCGGCGACCTCTACACGAACGCCGTGGCGCGGACAAGGGCCGCCCTCGCCACGGGCGGACGGCTGCGCGGGATTCTCTGGCACCAGGGCGAAGCCGATTCCTGGTCGAAGGCGAAGGCGGAGAGCTACGCGCGGCGCCTCACGAACATGGTGACGCGCCTCCGGGCGGACGTTGGCGAAAAATATGCGCCGTTCATCGCCGGCGAGGTGGGCGCCCACTACGCCGAGAGCATCGCCCGGCGCGGCGGGACGCCATTCGTCGCGAAAGTGAACGAGGAAATGAAACAGGCGGTCGCCTTGCTCCCCGCCGCCGGATGGGTCTCCGCGGACGGTCTCGTCCCCGGACCTGACGGGATCCACTTCGACACGCCGAGCGCCCACGAGCTGGGGCGTCGCTACGCGCGCGAAATGCTGCGCTGGCGGTCCGTTCCTTGCGCGATGCCGGAATCGACGGACTTCGGCGGCGTCGAGTCCGACTGGAAGCCGCCGTTCATTCCGCGCGGCTTCAACCTCCATGGCATGCGCTGGGCCGGTCCGAACGCGGGCTTCGACGAGGACCACTTCCGCTGGATCGCCGACTGGGGCTTCAACTTCGTCCGCCTCCCGCTCGACTACCGCAACTGGGTGAAGGACCGCGCATCCGTAAACCGCGAGACCATCGACGAGGTCGGGCTGAAGCCGCTCGACGAGGGCATCGCGTTCGCGCGCAAACACGGCCTCGCCACGATGATCTGCCTCCACCGCATTCCCGGCGAATACTCGGTCAAGGTGCGCGACCCGGAGCCGGGCAACATCTACACCGACCCCGACTGCCTCCGCGCGGCGGCCATGCACTGGGCGATGCTCGCGCGGCGCTACCGCGGCATCCCGCGCGGGGAGCTGATCTTCAACCTCATCAACGAGCCGTCGTCCAAGGCCGGGACATTGGAGCAGTACGAATACGTGTGCCGCGTCCTCATTGCCGCAATCCGGCGCGAAGACCCCGGGCGCTTCATCGTCATCGACGGCTGGGCGGGCGGCAAGTTCCCCGTGCCGGGACTCTACGGCGTTCCGGGCGTCGGCCAGGCGACGCGCGGCTACTACCCCTATTCGTTCTCGCATTTCGGGGTCAACACGCAAGTCGCGCCGTCCGGAGACACCGCCCCGCCCGTTCCTCCGACATGGCCGCCGGACGCGAACCGCCCGGACGGGCGCCTCGGCGGCCCCGTCTGGAAGGACACCTGGCACGCGCCGTTCCATTTGCAGAACGCCCCGGCCGCGCGCTACCGGCTGGCGCTGGGCACGGTCTCCGGTCCCGTTACGGTTTCCATCGCAGCGGACGGCGCGCCGGTCGCGGCGTTCTCGCTCGCGCCGGCCACCGGCGACCCGGACTTGACGGGCGTTTCGCCGTATCGTGGAAACGGCGGGGAAAAACTTCGCGGCACACCGCTCAGATCCCTTGATTTCGCACTCGACCGCCCCGCGGGCGAACTCCGAATTCAGGTCACGGATGGGGACTGGGCGATGCCGCGCCTCCTTGAAATCGCCGGTCCGAGCGGAGAAACGGCGCGGCTCGACTTCGGCGGCGACATGAACGTGAAAGCCAATGTCCGCTGGACGCGGCGCCTCGCCGGGTGGGGCGCGCCAGAGCCGATGCCCCCCACAGATCCCGGCGCCGCGCCGCGCGGGCGCTTCGCCGACGAGGGGATGAACGTCATCTTCGACGGATACCTCGGGCCGTGGGAGGAGCCGTTGAAGGCCGGCGTCTGGTGCATGGTCGGGGAGTTCGGCTGCGCCAACCACGTCGCCCACGCCGACGCGATGCGCTTCCTCGAATCCAACCTCTCGCTTTACGAGGAGCTGGGCCTCGGCTGGTGCCTGTGGGGGTTTGGCGGATCGCGGTTCGGCATCCTCAATTCCGAGCGTGGCGATGTGACCTACGAGGACTGGCACGGGCGGCGGCTCGACCGCGAAATGCTGGAGCTGCTGCGGCGGCACGCGGGGCGGTAACGGGATAAACTTTCAATGACACAAACGCCAATTGGGCATCAATGACACAAATGCAAATGTCAATTTCCCGCCGCGCTGCGGCGGAGGGCATGGTGCTGCTGAAAAACGACGGGACGCTTCCGCTCGCGCCGGGATCGGAAGTCGCGCTTTTCGGCGCTTTCACGGAGTATCATCCGGGCGGCGGCGGGTCGTCCCGCGTGAATTCCGCGCGAACCGTCGGCATAGCGCAGGGGCTGGAGGAGGCCGGCTTCATGATCGATCCGCAAAGCCGCGAAACCGCAGTCTTCGTCATCGCGCGCGGAGCGTCGGAATCCGATGACTGCCCCGACTCGGCCTTCGATCTCACGTCCACCGAACGCTCGATGCTCGCGGAAATCAAGGCGGCGGGGTTCAAGCGGATCGTCGCCGTCTGCAATTGCGGCAATGCGGTGAACCTCGCGCTGCTTGAAGGCGACGCCGCGGTGGGGGCGATTCTCTGGACGTGGTTCCCCGGCGGAGAGGGCGGCGCGGCCGTTGGCGACATCCTGTCCGGCGCCGTCAACCCATCCGGCCGCCTGGCCGCGACGTTCGCCGAACATGTCGGAGACTACCCATCCGACAGGGGCTTCCGCGCCTCGCGCTGGTTCGTGCCCTACGAGGACGACATCTTCGTCGGATACCGCCATTTCGAAACGATTCCCGGCGCGAAGGGAAAGGTCATCTATCCGTTCGGCCACGGGCTGAACTATACGAGGTTCAGGCTAGAGGCTTTGGAATGTTGCCAATGTGAAAATGTTGCCAATGCCAATGTTGCCAATGGCCAATTGGAACTGAAGATTGAAACTGGCAACAATTGCACAATGGCAACAATCATCGCCGTGCGCGTCCGCGTGACCAACGTCGGCAAGGTGGCGGGGCGGCATTCCGTCCTTTGCTACACGTCACAGGGGGGCGGCCGCGCGCAACATCCCGCCCTTGAATTGCGCGCCTTCGCGAAAACCCGGCTTATCGCGCCGGGAGAGAGCGAGACGCTCGCGCTTTCCTTCCCGATGTCCGATCTGGCCTACTTCGACGAGGAGGGCGCGTCGGGCCATCCGGGATCGTGGGTGATCGACTGCGGCAGATGCCGCATCCTCGTCGGCGGAAGCGTCCGCGAAACCGTCGAGGTCGGCGCTTTCGACATCCCGGAGCAGACGATTCTTTCCACGCCCGGATTGAAACTCCAGGCGGATCGTCTCTCACGGCGTCTTCGCGCCGACGGATCGTTTTCCGCCGCGCCCGTGGCGTATCCCGGAAACCTTGACACCGGCGGTGGCGCTGGCTTTCGCGAAGAGCCTCTGGCGAAGCCGGAAATCACGCTCGCCGACGTGGCCGCCGGCAAGGCGTCCCTTGACGCATTTCTCGACCAGATGACGCTTGGGGAGACGCTTCGGCTTCTCGCCGGACGCCCCGGAGATCCGCCCTATCCGCACAGCACCGGGGCGATAGGGGATTTTCCGAAGTTCGGGATTCCGTGCGTCCAAACGTGCGACGGCCCGGCCGGAGTGCGGCGCGAGGGAACCGCGACGAACTTTCCCTGCGCCGCGCTGCTCGCTTCGTCGTTCGACCGGGCGCTCGTCGGCGAGGTCGGGCGCGCAATCGGCGAGGAGGCGGCCGCCTTTGGCTGCCATCTCTTGCTCGCTCCCGGCCTCTGCATCCACCGCCATCCGCTCTGCGGGCGGAATTTCGAGTATTTTTCCGAAGACCCACTCGTTTCCGGCGCGCTTGCGGCCGCATTCGTCAAGGGCGTCCAGGAAAACGGCGTGGGCGCGACGGTCAAGCATTTTGCCGGGAACAACCGCGAAATGGCGCGCCGCATCGAGAAGGACGTTGTTTCCGAGCGCGCCTTCCGCGAAATCTACCTGCGCGGATTTGAGCGGGCCGTGCGCGAGGGGCGCCCTTGGGCGGTGATGACCGCCTACAACGGCGTGAACGGATTTCAGTGCAGCGAAAACCATGGACTTGTCTCCGGCATCCTGCGCGGGGAATGGGGATTCGACGGCCTTGTCATGACCGACTGGAAGACGACCGTTCCCATGTGGCGTGAGGTCGAAGCGGGCGGCGACGTGAAGATGCCGTTCGAGTTCGAGCACACGAACATGACCGTCGCGGCGCAGGGCGAATGCATCAAGGAGGCGGAATGCGCGTTCGGCTGGGGATACCTTTCCGCCGCCAAGGTCCGACAAAGCGCGAAGCGAGTCTGCCAGCTCGCGATGAAGTCGCGGGGGTGGCCGGAATGTGAACGGCGAGGGTTTCCATGAGCCCGAAGCAAATGAACAAGACCTGCCAATCCGCACCGGCACATCTCTCAACCGGCGTGGAGATTCCCGAAGAAGGCGTCCCCGTCTGGAATGGCGGAATGCAATACACAACGCGCATGGAGAAGCGCCCCGAAATGATTTCCGACGAGGCAACATACCTCAAGTGGAAGTGGCGCATGGACCTCTCCAATCCCGCCACCGGCCTCGACAACGACGCGCTTATCGCCGGTGTCAAGCGCATCGTGGTCGAGTCCGGCTGGCAGGCCGGCACAGAGGATTGGTACGACGTCGCCGCCCGCTGCTTCGACTTTCTTGTCGATAATGTGGCGATCGGCTTCTCACGCTTCGACGGCTTCCCCGCGATCTCGGCATGGAACCGCTACGAGCGGCCGATGAAGGCGATCCTCTGGGGCCACGCCGCCGAAGTCGATGACAAGTATTTCCCCGGTCTGCGTGACGAAATCGCGAAGATGCGCGAAGAGGGCCGCGCCACCATCGGCAAGGACTTCGACCACTCCGCCCCGGACTGGGCCGACATTCTGAAGATCGGTTTCCCCGGCATGAAGGCACGAGTCGATGCCTACACGCAAGACACGCCCTTCTACCGCGCCGAAAAACGTACCGCCGCCGCGATGATGCGCTTCCTCGACCGGCTTATTGAAGAAGGAAAGAGGGAGCTGGAGAATATTGATGCGGCAATCGACGGCAATCGATTGCAATCGACTGCAATCGGCGGCCGAGTTGGCATGGAATTCCTCGCCAAGGCCGTCGCCTCCTTGGAGCGCCTGCGCGTGGGGCCACCACAGACTGTCTTCGACGTGATGGAGTTCACCATGGTGTACTTCATCCTCTCCGAGCCGCTCAACTACTTCCAGGTCCGCACCTTCGACAACATCGACGTGCGCTGGTGGCCCTACTACCAGGCCGACCTCGCCGCCGGCCGCACCACCGAGGCGGAGTTCCGCGAAGACTTCCGCCACTTCCTCTGGCAGTTCGGCTCCATCGACAACTACTGGGGCCACCCGATCTACCTTGGCGGCACGAACCCCGACGGCACGACTGCCTACAACCCGCTCTCCCTCGTCATCCTCGACGTTGTCGAGAAGACGGCCCTTCCTACGCCGAAGTTCCAGCTCAAGATGGCGAAGAACACGCCGGACGAAATCTGGTGGAAAGCGCTCGACATGCTGCGCAAGCACTGCCCGCTCTGCCTCATGTCCGAGGAAAACATGGCGCGCTCGATGAAGCCCGTCGGACTCACGGACGAGGAGTGCCGCGACCTCCTGGTCTGGGGCTGCTTCGAGTATCTTCCACGCGGCAAGGGCAACTGCACCAGCGCTTCGCGGGTCAATCTCGCTCAGCCAATCGTCGAGATGCTCTCCAAGGCGGCAGTCCGTCGTGGCGACGACGGGAGCGTCGTCGCCACAACTTTTCAACCTTTCAACCTTTCAACCTTTCAACTTTTCAAGTCCGAATACTTCCGCATCCTCCATGCCAACGCGGACAGGACCATGGAAATCCTTCGCAAGGCGGAGGCGCATCTTGCCGAGATCAACCCCGCGCTCATGCTTTCGCTCGCGGTCCCGTCCGCTCTGGAAAAGGGCGTGGACGCCTTCTCGCTTGGCTACAAATACAATTTCACGACCGTCAGCGAACTCGGCTTTGCCACGGCGGTGGATTCGCTGCTGGCTGTAAAGGAGTTCGTCTTCGACCGCAGGGAACTCACACTCGCCGAGCTTGGCCGAATCCTCGCCGACAATTGGGAGGGCCATGAGGAACTGCGTCTCCGCATGAAGCGCTCCAAGCTCAAATGGGGATGCGGCAATCCCGAGGCCGACGCGCTTGCGAGGGAGGTGATCGAAGGCTACACCTCGCATGTTGTCGGAAAGTCAAACGGCCGCGGCGGCGTCTTCGTCTGCTACGGACTCAACGCGCGGGGGTTCATCGAGGGCGGCAACCTCACCGGCGCCACCCCGGACGGCCGCAAGGCCGGCGAACCGCTCTCGAAGAACATGGCGCCCAGCGTCGGAGCCGAGACGGACGGGATAACCGGTGCCATCCGAAGCTACGCCGCCATCGCGCCGGAAAACTTCCCCTGCGGAAGCATCTTCGACGTGATGATCCACCCGTCTGCCGTCTCCGGCGAAACGGGACTCCGCGCGTTCCGCGTCCTCGTCGAGCGTTTCTTCTCGGTCGGCGGCGTGGCGATGAATGTCAACGTCGTCTCGCCCGAAACGCTGCGCGACGCACAGAGACATCCCGAAAAGTACGAGAACCTGCAGGTCCGCGTCGCCGGCTGGAACGTTCGCTGGAACGACATCCCGCTCCGGGAGCAGGACGACTACATCGCCAGAATCGAAACGGTGGGGGCGTGATAATGACTTCAATTGACAAAACCGAACGGAAAGGCCGTGTGCCGGAAGTCGTTCTCGACGAAGATCCTGACCTTGCGGAGTTTTCGGCGTTCGCCTGGGAAAGCGCCCTGCGACATGTGGCGCGGCGCGAGGGCGTCCCGCAGTCGCCCTACATGGACGAGGGTTTCGCGCCGAACCGCATCTGGATCTGGGACACGTGCTTCATGGCGCTGTTCGCCAGATACGCGCCCGATCTGCTGCCTGGTGTCGCGTCGCTCGACAACTTCTACCGCCCCATGCTCGACGGCGAGCCGACGGCGCTTCCCGTTCACATCCCCGACAACCCGCCACTCTTCGCCTGGGCCGAATGGGAACACTACCTCCAGACCGGCGACGCGGCGCGGATGGACTTGGTATTCCACAAAATGCGGTATCCGCAGCGGATGTTCCGCCTCTTCGAGCGCTTCCAAGCAGGGGACAGGATGCCGTGCCAGTCGTCCGTTTTCCCCGTGATGTGGGAGAAGCGACCGCTCGGCTACATGTGGACCGGAGGCCGCTCGGGCATGGACAACACCCCGCGCGGCGACTTCTCCGCCTCTGTCTTCGACAACGACCCGCGATACCTCTCCGTCCTCTGGATCGACGCCATTTCGCAGCAGGCGCTCGCGTGCCGCATCATCCACGAGGTGACGGGCAGGGACATCTGGGAGCGCCGCTTCCGCGCCTTCGCGGAAACGATCAACGCGAACTACTGGGACGAAGAAACCGGGGCCTACTACGACATCGCCACGTCGGCACCGCACGGCAAGGCCCGCGTCCTCACCCCGGCGTCGTTCTGGCCGCTCCTCGCCGGTGTCGTTCCGCCGGAGCGGGCGCGACGCCTCGCCGCCCATCTTGAAAACCCGGACGAACTGGGCGGCGCAGTCCCTTTCCCGTCCGTCGCTCGCAATTCGCGCCACTTCGATTCTGGCGGGCGCTACTGGCGCGGCGGCGTGTGGCTTCCGACGGCCTACGTTTGCGTCAGGGGGCTGGAGGAAAACGGTTTCGCGGAGCTGGCGGACCGACTTGCCGAACAGCTCGTGCGTTGGCAGATGGAGACATGGCGGCAATGCGAACCGCACACGATCTGGGAATGCTACTCTCCGACGGAGCCGAAGCCCGCTACAGGCAAGTTCCCGGAAAAGGCGGAATCCGGCGGCGCTAGGCCGGACTTCTGCGGCTGGTCGGCGCTCGGCCCGATCAACATGGTGATCGAAAACATCGTCGGCATCCGCTGCGACGCCTTGCGGCGCCGCATCGAGTGGCGTCTCCACCGCGCTGACCGGCACGGCGTCCGCCACCTGCACTTCGACGGCGGCACCGTCTCGCTCGTCTTCAACGGCGCGTCGGCCATCGAAGCCGAGACCGACGTGCCGTTCACCCTTTGCGTGAACGGCACCGCGCATGAAGTGCCACGTGGCCGCTCGTTGCTCGCGCTTGGTGCGGCCGCCGCAGGAGGAGGGTTATGACATGAAGAACCTGGAATCCGCAGGCCTCCTCTGGTCGTTTCCCGATGGCTCGCAAGCGCACGAGTCCATGCCACTGTCGCGCGGTGTGGACGGGACGCTTTCGCTTCGCCTCCCCGCCGCGCGGCTGCGCGAAAGCGGCGCCATCGCGCTACTGATTACGCCTCCCTTCGGCCACGCGGAAAAGGGCGAGGCGGGCTGGTGGTTTTCGCCTTACGGCTACTACGGCGAGTGGGATCGCGACGACGGCCGCTTCCGCCCCGGCCGCGACCGCATGAACATGCCGATGTTCGGCTGGGCGACACCTCGCGGCGCATGGCTCGCGGTCATCGAGTCGCTCCGCCTCTACCCGCGCATGGTCGTCGAGGCGCGCGGCGGCGATTATTCCGTCTCCTGCGAACTCGGCGAGGAGCTTTGCCGCAACCCATACGAGGACTTCGAGATCGTCTTCCACCCGTTTCCCGCCGGAACGGGATACGCGACGCTCGCTCGCCGCTACCGTGAACTCCAGCTCGCGCGTGGCGCAGTGCGCCCGCTCCACGAGCGCGCGGCAGTCAATCCCGCACTCGCCTACGCCACCGCCGCGCCGGAAATCCGCATCCGCCAGGCGTGGAAGCCGGTGCCAAGCCCCGTGCCGCACCAGCAGCCCGAGAACGAGCCGCCCATCCACGTCGCCGTGACCTTCGACCGCGTCCGCGACATCTCCCGCGCCCTCCGTGCGGCGGGCGTGGAAAAGGCGGAACTGTGCCTTGTCGGTTGGAACGTCGGGGGCCACGACGGGCGCTGGCCGCAGGCGTTCCCGGCCGAATCGCTTCTCGGCGGAGACGAGGGCCTGCGCGAAGCCATCCGCGCCGTCCAGGACGACGGCTACCAGATCGTCCCGCACGGCAACTTCCGCGACGGCTACGAAATCGCCGACTCGTGGGACGCCGAATGGACCGTGAAGACACCCGACGGGCTTCCCGACTTCGACCCCGGCCACGGCTGGGGAGGCGGCGTGCCCTACTACGTCTGCCCGCAGCGAGCCTACGAGCGCTTCGCCACCAAGGACATCCCGCGCATGGCGGCATTCGGCTTCCGGGGCGTCGGCTACTTCGACTGCGTGTCCATCGTCGAGGCCCCGCGCTGCCACGACAGCCGCCATCCATGCAGCCGCGCCGACTCCGCGCGCTGGTGGGGTCACTGTGCCGATGTCGCGCGGCGCGAACTCGGCGGCTTCGCAAGCGAGGGGGCGATGGACCACTTCGCGGGATCGCTCGACTCCGTTCTCTACGCCTCCTGGGACACGCCGCCGCAGATCGAGGGCGGCAACCCCGGCGGCGGCGGCCTCGCCTCGCGACACGTGCCGATTGTCCAGCTCGTTTACGGCGGCATCTGGCTCCAGAACCCCTTCACCCTCACCGTCAACGCGACCGTGCGAGACCGCTACTGGCTGCTGAAACTCCTCGAATACGGCGGGCGGCCGACGTTCTACTTCCATTCGAAGTTCCTGATCGGAACGAACAACTGGACGGCACAAGGCGACCTCTCCTGCGCGACCGACGCCGACCTGGCCGCCTCCGTCGCCAAGATCCGGGAGTGCTGCGACATCTGGCGCCCCTTCGCGCGGCTGCAGTTCGAGTTCATGGACGGCCACGAGCGCCTCGCGCCCGGCGTGTTCCTCACCACCTGGGGCGACGGAACCCGCCTCGTGACGAACTACGGGCAAGAGCCATTCTCGTTTGAAGGCCGTCCCGTCGCGCCAATGGATTTCCTGCTCTCATGAAAGCATTTGTCAATAAGCAGCGCGACTTTCTCGACATGACGTGGTGGGATCCCTACGTGGAGAACATCACCGACGAGGACACGTATCTCCGGCGGAAGTTCCGGCAAGACGTGACGGACAAGGCCACCGGCCTCTCGCAGGAGACGCTTCCGGAGAGGCTCGCGGAGATTGTCGCCGTGGGCAAGGCGGCGGGCGAGGACTGGCGCGTCACGAAGGCCAAGTGCTTTGCCGCGCAGGCGCTGGAGCAGTCGATCGACGTTTCGCCGCTCGACTGGTTCCCGGCCATCGCCATCTGGGACAGGCTGGACCTGCCCATCGCGAAAGTGTGCAAGCGCGACCGCGCCGCCGAGGTCAACGCCGCGCGACTCCCGGATTGGGTGAAGAAAGAGTGGGCCGCCGGCAACGCCGACGGTTCCTGGAACATGTGGCAGGATTTCGACCACTCCGTCCCCGACTGGCGCGTCATCCTGCCGCTCGGCTTCCCGGGCATGAGGGCGCGGCTGGAGAAGATCGCCGTTCCCGGCGATTCGTTCTACGAGTCGTGCTCCATCGCGGCTGACGCGATCCTCGCCGGCATCGACAGGTTTGTCGAACAGGGGAGGAAGAACCTTCATGCCTCTGCGTCCCTGCGTCTCAGCGTTAAAAATTCTTCGCGCACAGACCGCCTCGCCAAAGAGATCGCCTGCCTGGAGCGCTTGCGTTCCGGCGCGCCACAGACGGCCTACGACATGCTGATGTTCGTGTGGCTCTACTTCATGTTCAGCGAGCACCTCGACGGCATCCAGTGCCGCTCGCTGACCGAGCTGGACGTCTTCCTCACGCCCTACTACGACGCCGACATCGCCGCGGGCCGCACGACCGAGGCGGAGTTCCGCGAGCAGCTCAAGCACTTTCTCTGGCAGTGGGGTTCCATCTCCAACTACTGGAACCAGCCCGTCGGCCTCGGCGGCACGAAGCCGGATGGCACGAGCGAGTTCAACCACGTCTCGAAGATCATCCTCGACGTGATGGACGAATGCGCGCTCACGACGCCGAAGTTCCTCGTCAAGGTCACGGACAACACGCCGGACTGGGCGTGGGACAAGATGCTCGACATGGCGCGCCGCCACCGCTCCATCGCCTTCATCGGCGAGGAGCCGACGGCGAGGGCGCTCAAGAAGTGGACCGGCGCCTCCGAGCAGGACTGCCGCGAGATGGTCGTGCGCGGCTGCTACGAATTCGCCCTCCGCGACGGCTGCAACGGCACGGGCGTCGGCCACGTCAACTTCCTCAAGATCGTCGAGAAGATGCTGGTCGATGCGGCGGGAGGGTCGCGCGTCCCTCCCAAAACTTTTCAACCTTTCAACCTTTCAACCTTTCAACTTTTCAAGGCCGAATACCTCCGCCGCCTGGCCGAAACGACCGACCGCTGCCGCAAGATCGCCTTCGAGTTCGAGAAAGTGCTGCCGGACGTGAACCCCGCGAACCTCATGACGCTCGCGACGGAGAACGCGCTCAGGACACGGCGCGACGGCTTCGCGAACGGATGCCCGCGCGGCAATAATACGGCGATCCTCTCCGTCGGCCTCGGCACGGCGGTTGACGCGCTTCTCGCCGTGAAGGAACTCGTCTTCGAGAAGAAGGAATTCACCCTCGCGCAGCTTGGCGCGATCATGGCCGCCAACTGGGAAGGCCACGAAGCGCTGCGGCTCCGCATGCTCCGCTCCAAGCGCAAGTGGGGCAACAACGATCCGGAGGCCAACGCGCTCGGCAAGGAACTGATCGAATGCTACTCGTCGCAGATCAACGGCAAGCCCAATTCGCGAGGCGGCGTCTTCCTCGCCAGCGGCCACTGCGCGCGGCAGTTCATCGTCCTCGGCGATAAGACCGGCGCCACGCCCGACGGCCGCAAGGCCGGCGATGAGATGTCGAAGAACCTGTCGCCGACGATGGGGGCCGACACCGAAGGCGCGACGGCGCTCGTCCTGACGCTCGCCTCGTCGGATGTGGAGCATCTCCCCGGCGACTACCCGCTCGACATGATGCTCCATCCCTCCGTCTGCGCCGGCGACGAGGGACTCGCCGTCATGCGGACGCTCGTGAAGCTTTTCCACAGGAACGGCGGCAGCGTGATTCAGTTCACCGTCTTCAGCGCCGAGGAGCTGCGCGACGCCCAGGCGCACCTGGAGAAGTACGAGAACCTCCAGGTGCGCGTCTGCGGCTGGAACGTCCGCTGGAACGACCTCGCCCGCGCCGAGCAGGACGCCTACATCCGCCGCGCGGAGAACGTCGCGCAGGATTGGCCATGAAAACGCCGCTTCTGCTTGACGTCAAGCGACTGGCCGTCCACGACGGTCCCGGCATCCGCACGACGTTCCACGTCAAGGGATGCCCGCTCCGGTGCCTCTGGTGCCACAACCCGGAGTCGCAGTCCGCTGAGCGGCAGGTCGCCCGCTTCCAGCACCTCTGCCGCCACTGCGACAAGTGCGCGATGGACGAGGCGACCTGCCCCGGCCGCGCCTTCAAAATCTACGGCAGGGAGTGGGCAATCCCGCAGATCGTCGCGAAAGCGCTGGAGGACAAGGCGTTCTACGAGGTGTCCGGGGGCGGCGTGACGATTTCCGGAGGTGAGCCGCTTTTCTTCCCGGAGTGGACGGCGGAGCTTCTCCGCGCCCTGCGGGAAGCCGGGCTGCACACCTGCCTCGACACCTCGCTCTTTGCCGCGCCGGCGGTGATCGAGGCGATGCTGCCGCTCGTGGACATGTGGCTGCCGGACCTCAAGGCGGACGGCGACGAACTGCACCGCCGCTGCACAGGCGTCTCCAACGCGCCCGTCAAGGCCAACCTGGCGCACCTTGCGGCGGTGGGTGCGACGATGGAAGTGCGCTGCCTCTCCGTCCCCGGACTCACCGACGGCGCTGACCTCGCCGCGCGCCACGATTTCCTGCATTCCCTCGGCATCCCGGATTCGGCGATCGTCGATCTTGCATACCACGACATGGCCCGCTCGAAATATCTCGCGCTAGGCATGCCCGACACGCTGCCGTAGCTTTCCCCGCTCAACCTTTCAACTTTTCAACCTTTCAACCATTCAACCTTTCAACTTGTCAACCTTTCAACCTTTCAACCATTCAACCATTCAACTTTTCAACCTTTCAACCTTTCAACCATTCAACTTTTCAACCTTTCAACCTTTCAACTTTTCAACCTTTTAACTGGCGAAGCCCAACTTTTCAACTATCCTTCAGTGTTCGCGCGTAGCGACAATCCCTCTGCGGACATCATGGAGGCGCAGCCCCCTGCCCCCGTTTTCGCGAGCCGAAAGCCGCAATTGCGAATGGTATTGGAATCTGATAGAATCGTTGTTGCTGAATTTTAGGATTCGGCGATCAATTTCAGAGAGTTCTCTTCCGTCTGGAAACCGCCAAGTTCGAAACGGGAAAAAGGACACCTCGCGTGACACGGCGGACAACATGACGGGCGTGGACATCCCGGTGGACGGCGGCCGCATCCTCGGCCCGCGTTTTGCGAACTTTAGGCTGAGTTTTGGTGCATCAGTGTGGGGGAACCCTCCAGAAGGCATCCAGCAGGTCTTCGATCCAACGATTTGGCGACATGGGCAGAACGCTTCTCTACATCGACATCATTCCTAACCACCCTGTGCAACTCCGCAAAATTGCCGGAGTGCGACGCTATGCGACGCTGCGGCGCTGGGAGGTGGTGTGCGTCCCGCGTCGCGAATTGTCGCCGAATGGAATTCGAGCGCTCCTGGCCCGGCAGCCGGGCCTCGCCGGCGTCGTGGTCGAGGGTTCTGGACGCTCGACCGCCTATCCGCCGCGCCTTTTCGGGCGCGTCCCGGTTTCCTATATCGAATACCCGGCGGAGGAAACTGCCGGCAGGGCGGCGAACGTCTCCGTTGACGACGGCGCCATCGCCGACACCGCGTTTCGCGAGTTGTCGCTTGGCAAGCCAGCGGCGTTTGCCGTCCTGGGACACAAAAACTTGCATTTGTGGTCGAGCCTGCGGGTCAAGGCGTTCCGCGACCGTTGCGCCCGTGCAGGTGCCGACTGCATCGTCTTCCCGGTGGTCCCAAGAGAATCGCAGGAGGGCTACGAGGCGCGCCTCGCGGCATGGCTCGCCACCCTGCCGCTGCACACGGCCGTGTTCGCTGCGGGCGACTCGGCCGGTGTCTCCGCCTCGCGAGTCGCCCGCAACGCCTGCCGCCACATCCCAAAGGACATGACGCTCTGCTCCACCTGCGACATCCCCGAAGTCTGCGAAAACGCCCCGACACCGATTACTTCCATCCACCTCGACTTCGAGCGCATGGGCTGGCTCGCCGCCAAGGCCCTTGGAAAGACTGAAAACGCCTCCGTCGGGCCGCTTTTTGTCGCGCGTAGGCAATCAACCGCCGGCCACGGCCGCCGCGAACCATGGATTCTCCATGCCGTGGATGTCATCCGCGCCGAGGCCTGCGGCGGCCTTTCCATCGACGGCCTCATTTCCCGCCTCGGACGCGACGGCTTTGCCGTCTCGCGCCGCAATTTCGACCGCCGCTTCCGCGAGGCCATGGGCCACACCGCCAACGAGGAGATACTTTCCGTCCGCCTGGCCGCCGCCACGGAGCTCTTGCTGAACAGCCGCGTCCCCGTGATGGCCGTCTGCGACTTCTGCGGCTTCGGCACCCATGCCGCATTCGACGCCGCCTTCCGCAAGCGCTACGGCATGTCCCCCGGCGCCTGGCGCGCGAAAAACTCGAACTAAAAAAAGTTGGCCGGATTTTTGAAGTCCTGGATTGGAAACGGAGTATCATGGGTAACGTGCGAATCCCATGAACTGTCCATTCACACCAGAGTTCCCGGCATCGGACGCGGCGCGCTTTCGCGACGCGGACATCCTCGTCGTCGGCGGCGGGCCAGCCGGCGTATGCGCCGCGATCGCGGCGGCGCGGCATGGCGCGCGCGTGATTCTCGCCGAACAGGGCGGCTGCCTCGGCGGCATGGCCACGCGCGGGCTGGTGGGCCCCTTCATGACCTGCTACGACAAGCGCGGAGAAACGCAGCTCGTCCGCGGACTGTTCGAGGAGATCGTGCAGCGGCTGGTTGCCGTCGGCGGGGCCATCCACCCGTCGCAGGTCCGCGCCGGAACATCCTTTGCCGCATGGCACGTGGCCGGGCACGACCACTGCACACCCTTCGATCCAGAGGCGCTGCAGTTCGTCCTTGACGATCTCTGCGCCGAGGCGGGCGTCAGCGTCCTCTTCCACGCCACCTTCCTCAAGCCGGTCATGGACGGCTCCCGCATCGCCGGCGCCGACTTCGCCACGAAGGGCGGAATCTCGCGCATCGTGGTGCGCGTCGTCATCGACGCCACGGGCGACGGCGACGTCGCCTTCCGCGCCGGCGCGCCGTGCGAGCTTGGAGACCCCTCACGCGGCGCCGCCATGCAGCCGGCCACTACCTTCTTCCGCATCTACGGCCTCCCCGAAGCGGCGGTCGAGGCCGTCCGCCGTCAGTATCCGGATGATGATCTGTGCTTCAAGGCGCTCGTCGCCAAGGCCCGCGCCGATGGACGCTGGACGCTGCCGCGCCCGCACGTCAACATTTACCGCGGCGTCCGGGACGGCGAGTGGAGCGTCAACGTTTCGCGCTTGAATGGCGTGGACGCCACGAATCCCGAATCCCTCTCCGCCGCCGAAACCGAAGGCCGCCGCCAGGTCCGCGAAATCCTCGCCTTCCTGCGCGACTACGTGCCGGGCGCGCGGGACGTCCGGCTCCTTTCCCTGCCGCAGACCGTCGGCATCCGCGAGTCGCGCCACGTTCTTGGCGAATACCGGCTCGACCGGGACGACATCCTCGAGGGGCGCGTTCCCGCCGACTCAATCCTGCTTTGCTCCAATTCCATCGACTGGCACAGCGGCGGCGCCGACGCCGCCGGAACGGTCTATGTCGAGGTCCGGGACGGCGACTTCTACGGAGTCCCCTTCCGCTGCCTCGTGCCGCGCGGGGTGGAGAACCTGCTCGTGGCCGGGCGGTGCGTCAGCGCCAGCGCCTGCGCGGCGGCGGCGATCCGCGTCATGCCGCCTTGCATGGCCATGGGCCAGGCGGCCGGCGTCGCCGCAGCCCTGTCCTGCGCCGCAGGGGCCAGCCCGCGCACACTCGATTCCGGACTCCTCGTTTCCGCTCTCCGCGCCGACGGCGCCTATCTTCCCACCATCCCACAACCGAAAGGAACACCATGAAAACAACACGCTCAAGCATCCTTCACAGTGCCGTTCTGGGCTTCGCCGTCCTCGGCGCAGTTTCCGTCTCCGCCGACGTCGTCGGCTGGTGGCGCTTCAACGGCGATGGTGCGAAAGTCCCCAACGTCGCCAATCCCGGCACGTTCGACGGCACGATCCAGTCGATCATCTGCAACGCGGACCAGTCCTACGACACGACGTTCGGTTCCGATTCGGCCAACATGCCGACGGTGACCGACCATTTCCGCGGCGCCGCGCCGCGCGTGATCGACCCGGTTTCCGGCGTGGTTTCCGACAGCGGCAAGACGCTGTCGTGGAACGCGGCCAACGTCGCGGGCGGCATGGTCGTCGCCTACGACGAGGCGCTCCCAATGACGAACTTCACCTTCGAGGCCATGATCCGCCTGCCGCCGAACGCCGAGTCCGGCCGCGACACTACCCACGGCGGCAAAATGTTTCCGATCGCCCAGTTCGGCCGCGACCAGAAGGCCGGCTGGATTCTCGCCCTCTACGACGGCCGCCCCTGGTGCCGCTACACCTACAAGAACACCTCCGGCTCGTATCCCCAGCCGCAGCTCAATGCGGACTACACCACGTCCTACGCCGCGAATCTGCCGAGCCTCTACGACGGCAAGTGGCACCACGTCGCCATGTCGTTCAACGTGGTTGGCGCCAACGTGGCCGCGCGCCTCTTCCTCGACGGCACGCAGTTCGGCGAAGTCCGCAAGTCGGACTGGCAGGATTGGGGCTTCAGCGAGGATCGTCCCGCCTGCCCGCTTGTCATCGGCCGCGAACCGTATCGCCAGACCCGCACGTTCCGGGGCGACATCGCCGAGGTCCGGCTTTCGCGCGGCCTTCTCTCCGTGAACCAGTTCCTCGTCCCGCTTGCCGACGGGCAGGGCGTCGCGGATGATGATACGGCTCTGTTCCTGAACTTCGACAGCGCGCTCCAGGTCGGCTCCGACGACTTCTCGGTCGTTCCCTGCCAGGGGACCGCGGGCGGAGCGACGACGAACTGCGTGTGGTATGCGCGAAACTGGAATCTGATGAATGCGGCCTACAACCAGCCACTCGTGCCGCGCTGGTGGCCCTTCAGCCTCGCGGGCAACGACAGCGGCGACGACACCAAGGTCGGCTGGGGTGGAGTCGAGAGCGCGACGTTCTCGGACGTCGTCTCCACGCCGACAATCAGCACCGCCGACACATGGGGCGACATCCTCACCGCGTCGAGCGCGGACGGCTCGACCACGAACGCCTACGTCGAATCCGCCGTGTTCGCCAGCGCGACGGTCAGCGGCGGCGCGGCCCAGAACGACCGCATCCACGCCATCAGCCTCACGCCCGACGCCAGTATGCTGCCGACCAACAGCTACACGATCGAGTTCACATTCAAGACAACCGTTGAGGCGACCTCCACCGCCATCAACACCGTCATCTACTGCCCATTCCTCAAGGTCTTCACCATCGAGGGCAAGATGCGTTTCCGCGGCTTCAGGACCAAGTTCGCGGGCAGCGCGTCCACCACGGAAATCACCTCCGGCACCATCAACGACGGCGAGTGGCACCATGCCGCCTACGTCTATGACAAGACGGCGGGGACGTGCACGCTGTTCATGGACTATGCCCCGGTCGACGAGAAGGCCTACACGCCGTATTCTGAAGGCGACGGACAGTTCATGATCGGTGGCCAGTTCTTCACGGATGGCAAGCATACGCACAGCAACTACCAGGGCTTCGACGGGCAGTTCGACAATTTCCGCATCACTCGCCGCGCGTTGACGGAGGCGGAGTTCCTGCGGCCCGCCGAGGTGGAACGCCTCTTCGACGCGCGGTTCGACGACGACACGCCGCCGACGTTCGCCACAGGCCTTCCGGACTACCTCGCGCCGGCCGGAACCGGCGCCACGATGACCGGTGGCGCGGCGGCACCCGCGCTTGCCGATTCACGCGCCGGTTCCTGGATCTTCGACGGCGTGAACGGAACGGACAGGGAGGACTGCGGGAAGGCGCTCTCCCTGGACGGCGGTTACATCCTCTATCCGCGCAACCGGCTTCTGGAGTGCCAGGCGTTCACGGTCGAGTTCTTCGCAAAGCTCTCCGATCTCAAAAAGAACGCGAACTTCCTGCGCTTCTCCTCCGGGGACACCCTAAGCGGCGCACCCATCTGGGGACTCTACAACAACGTGGATTCATCGAACATTTCCCGCATCTACTTCGCCGCGACGGTTTCCGCCGACGGCGGGCTCACGACTTCCCGCAAGGACGCCGCGCTCTACAACCTGACCGAGAATGCCGGCGAATGGGAAAACAAGTGGCACCACTGGGCGCTGACGGTCGAGCCGAACGGCGCCAGGACGCGCTACGCCTTCTACAAGGACGGCGTCTGCGTCAAGGAGCCGACGAATGTCAACGCGGACGGCGCGCTCTATCTCCCGCCCGAGGGGACGTGCCTCGCCATTGGCGGCACCAGCGCGTCCGGCGCCTACCTGAAAGGCCTCTTCGACAACGTCCGCATCACGCCCGGCGTCCTTTCCCCGTCGCAGTTCATGCAATACGAACCCGCGCCGTTCGTGCTGTCCATTCGGTAGCGGGCGGCTTTCAATTTGCCGAATGAAAAAAGCACTCCCCGTTTTCCCGGTATTGCTCACCTTAGGAGCCGTCCTGGGATGTCGCGGCGGTTTGAAATCCGCCGCCCCCCCCCCGCCAGCCGCCCCCACGACCATTGCCTCAATGCCAGCCACCGCGCTGACCCATGCGCTCGCCGCGAGCCTCGCCGGGCGGGTCCGCGCCAACTCCATTTCGCCGGGCTGGATCGACACGTCGTTCAGGGAGTACGACGGCCCGGACGCCGCGCAGCACTTCGCAGGACGCGTCGGCAACCCGATGGACATCGCCAACATGGTCCTCTACCTCGCATCGGACAAGGCGGGCTTCATCACCGGCGAAAACATCTGCATCGACGGCGGCATGACCCGCAACATGATCTACCACGGCGACAACGGCTGGAGCCTGGGGAAATGAACTCTCTCGTCGTTTTCATTGGGGGCGGGCTTGGCTCGCTCATGCGCTACGGGCTGTCTCTGGCGATTGGCTCTCGCGGCTTTCCGCTCGCGACACTTGCAGCCAATGTCGCCGGATGCTTTCTCATAGGTGTCTTCGGGGCGGCTGGCGCACGTTTTTCATGGAGCGAAACGACTCGGTTGCTCCTGACTGTCGGCCTTTGCGGCGGCTTCACGACCTTTTCGACATTCTCTAAGGAATCGCTCGCGCTGCTGGAAGGTGGCAGTTACGGTCTGTTCGCCCTCTATGCCGCAGGGTCAATTGCCATCGGCATAGCCGCGACCGCACTTGGATTCTGGATTGTGAAATGACGACGCTGTCGTCATTTGGGGGCGCAATTTGACGGAAGCGCCGTCATTTTTCTTGACAATTTCGAGGGAATCTAAAATGGTAACCGGCATTATCGGGATTGGCAACACTTCCACATTGGCGACATTTGGTAAAATGGACGCATTGTTCATCCCGTCGATAATGCAGAGGATTTGAGAAGCGACAACATGAGCGACATCGCAACACCCATCGACTGTTCCGCCAACGCTTGCCGTGATAAGCGTCCACGGATCACTTGGATTGTTGACGGTTTGTGCATTGCCCTGCTGGTTGGGACAACCGCTTATGCGGCGTGTCGCTACGCCGCATTGCCGGAACGGATACCCGTTCATTACAATGCGAAGGGCGTCATCGACGGCTACGGGGGCAAGGGCATGATGTGGCTTTTGCTCGCTGGCATGTGGGGCGTGGTTGGCTGCTTGTCGTTTGTTGAACAGTTTCCTAAGTGCTGGAACACCGGCTTCAGGACCACGAAGGAAAACCATGTCCGAATGCTGTCACTGACATGGACATTAATCAGCATCACGAAACTGATTGTCGCGGCCATGTTTGCCTACCTCGTCATGGCCGCGATTCGTGGCGGAAACCTTCCGGCTCTTTTCATGCCAATCGTCCTGCTGGCCCTTGGCGCTAATTTCCTCTATTGGCTTGCCAGGGCCTTCTTCGTGGCAATGAGGCAACACCCATGAACGAAATCACCGACCCCAACGCGCGCGCGAGGCGCATCACGCGCACCAGCTACGTCGGCATCGGCGCGAACATCCTGCTCGCCGGCTTCAAGGCGGCGGTGGGATTGCTCTCAAACTCCGTGGCGATCGTGCTCGACGCCGTGAACAACCTCACGGACGCCCTGAGTTCCGTCCTCACGATCCTAGGCGTCAAGCTAGCCTCGCGCCGTCCCGACGCGAAGCACCCGTTCGGCTACGGACGCATCGAGTATTTCAGCGCCGTCACAATCGCGGCGCTCATCCTCGCGGCCGGCGCGGGCTCGCTGGTTGAGTCCGTCAAGAAAATCGTCCATCCGGAAACGCCGGAGTTCGGCACCGCCGCCCTTGTCGTCGTCGCCGCGGCGGTTGTCGCCAAAGTGCTTCTCGGACGCTATGTCTCGGCGCAGGGGCGCGCCTGCAATTCCGATGCGCTGGTGGCATCCGGCGCAGAGGCGAACCTGGACGCCATGGTCTCCGCCTCGACGCTTGCCGGCGCGGGGATTCTGCTTTTCTTCGACATCAATATCGACGGCTGGATCGGCGCCGTCATCTCCGTCCTCCTGCTGAAGACCGGGGCCGAGACCTTGTTTGCGTCGATAAGCAACATCATGGGGAACCGCCCCGACGCCGAAGTCTCGCGCCGCATCCGCGAGACGGCCAAGGCCGTTCCTGGAGTCCTTGGCGCGCACGACCTCGTCCTGCACAATTACGGGCCGGGCATGGCCATTGGCTCGATCCACGTCGAGGTCGAGGCCGGCCGCGACGCCGCCGGAATCCAGCGCATAACGCATGCCGTGCAGGCAGCCGTGTTCAAGGAGTTCCGCGTATTCCTCACCATCGGCATCTACGCCATCGACCCGGCGAGGCGGGCCGATTACGACGCCATCTCGGAGACCGCCCAGCGCCATGCCGGCGTCAAGAACGTCCACGGCGTATTCTTCGACGACGAGCATGCCACCGTCTCCTTTGACGTCCTCGTCGACTTCACCGTCCGCGACCGCGCCGCCCTGCGCGATGCGCTTGTAGCCGAGCTTGCCCCGCGCTTCCCGAACCGCGCCATTTCCATCAACTTCGACACGGATTATTCCGACTAGTGCGGATCGTTGTTTTGTTTTGACAAATCTTACCGCACATAGTGTTTTTGCAACGATGGTCCATGAAAAAGAATTACAAAAAGACGCTGCTGGCCTGCTATCTCGGGTTTGTCACGCAGGCGATCACGGCCAATTTCGCGCCGCTTCTGTTTCTGAAGTTCCACAAGGACTACGGCATTTCGCTGGGGAAAATCGCGCTTATCCCGACTGCGTTCTTCCTGACCCAGTTGCTGGTCGATGCCTTCTGCGCGCGTTTTGTGGACTCCATCGGATACAGACGAAGCATTGTCATCTCGGAAATATCTTCCGGCCTCGGCCTGGCCGGTCTGGCTTTTCTGCCGGATCTCTTTGCCGATCCGTTTGTCGGCGTCATGATCTGCGTCGTGATTTACTCCGTCGGCAGCGGCTTGATCGAAGTTCTAGTCAGCCCCATTGTGGAAGCCTGTCCCTTTGAACACAAGGCCGCGGTGATGAGTCTGCTCCATTCTTTCTACTGCTGGGGCTTCGTGGGCGTGATTCTGCTTTCCACGCTGTTCTTCGCGGTATTCGGCATCGAACACTGGAAATGGCTGGCCTGCCTCTGGTCGTTGGTCCCGCTATACAACATCTACAATTTCGCCACCTGCCCCATTGAGCGGCTGACGGAGGAAGGCAAGGGGATGAAAATCCGGGATCTGTTCCAACTGCCGGTCTTCTGGCTGGCGACCTTGCTGATGGTCTGCGTCGGCGCGTGCGAGAATTCAATGGGCCAGTGGGCGTCTGCGTTTGCGGAAGCAGCGCTGGGTTTCACCAAGACCGTGGGCGATCTCGTCGGCCCCTGCCTGTTCGCGGCGACCATGGGCGTCTCCCGGGGAATCTACGGGAAATTCGGCCCGAGAATGAACCTGGCAAAGTTCATGATCGGCTCCGGCGTCCTGTGCCTCTGCTGTTATCTGCTGGCCAGCCTGCCCATCAGTCCCGTCCTCGGCCTGGTTGGCTGCATTTGCTGCGGCTTTTCCGTGGGCATCATGTGGCCGGGAACCATCAGCATCACTTCCCCCCGGCTTCCAAGGGGTGGCACGGCGCTCTTTGCCATGCTAGCCATGTCTGGGGACCTGGGCGGCGCGGTCGGGCCAAGCCTGATTGGCACCGTGAGCCAGAAGGCGGGAAACAATCTACAGGCCGGCATGCTGGCAGGATGCGTCTTTCCTCTGGTGCTGGTCGTTGCGCTGATCCTGCTGAACAGAAAGGCGGCGGACCGATGAGGCGAAAGGGCGTCCCCGTTCCCGGAAACGAGGTCATCCCCGCCGACTGGCGCTGCCCGCCCTGCAAGCAGCCCAAGGCCAAGTTCAACCCCGCGCAAGGCCCCATTGTCCTGCCGGCATAATGAGAACAAACCAATGAACCAGATTCTCCTCTCCTCCGACTTCCGCAACATCCTCGCCGCGATGAGGGCGCTTGCCCTCCTTGTCGTCATGCCGTGCCTCTTCCTTTCGGGATGCGCGACGCCCTGCGACAGTACGGCAAGGCCCCCGTCCGCGATTCCGGCCGAGGCCGCGCTGTCGTTCTGGAACGAGGAGGCGCCCGCGCGGGCGGCTCTCGTCGCCTACGTCGAGGCGGTGACGGATCCGGACAATCCGGACTGGATTCCGCCCGAAAAGCGCATCGCCGTCTTCGACTTGGACGGCACCCTCTTTTGCGAGACCGACCCGAACTACTTCGACTACACGCTGCTCGTTCACCGCGTGACGGGAGACCCCGACTACCGGGACCGCGCGAGCGAAGCGGAGCGGGAGACGGCCAGGCGGATCATCGCGATGAACGAAACCGGCGTGGCGGCCAAGGGGCTTGAGACAGACCACGGGAAGGCCGTCGCCTCCGCCTTTGCCGGATTCACCCTTGACGCGTTCGACCGCTACATCCAGGCCTTCAAGAAACTCCCGATGCCCGGCTACGCGGGGATGAAACGCGGGGAGGGGTTCTACCGGCCGATGCTGCAGGTGGTGGACTACCTCAACGCGAATGGCTTCAAGGTCTGGGTCGTCAGCGGCACCGACCGCTTCATCGTGCGTGGCATCGTGGCCGGTTCCCCGCTGGCCGTTCCCCTCGAACGGATCATCGGCTCCGACGAAGCCGTCGTCGCGACGGGGCAGAACGGCGCGGACGGGCTGACATACCAGCTCCGCGAAGGCGACGACCTCGTCCTCGATGGCCGTTTCATCGTCAAGTACCTGTAGATGTACTAGGTCGCCGCCATCGTCCGTGAAATCGGGAGCAGAC
>JAGCUY010000045.1 GCA_017962605.1 Kiritimatiellia bacterium
ATTGGCAACACTTTCACATTTTCACATTCCCAACGATGGCTCGCATGGCGAAGCGGCGCAACAGCTTTCCTGCTTCGGCGCGGTAGCGCCAAACATCTAAACTTCCACGGCGCGGTAGCGCCAAACATCGCCCGAAGGGCTCAAACTTCCGCGGCGCGTCAGCGCCAAACCTCCATCTTTATTCTATTATTTTGCTTTTATAATTAAAAACACTTGACTATTTCGATATTTTGTAATAAAATAGTTGCCTGAAATGAATCCCGAAATAGCCATACCGCTTGTTGAGCCGCGCGACTTTACTGCGGCGATTGGAGGTTTTGTCCGCGCGCTCCGCCAGCGTGTCCGCATGACTCAGCCAGAACTCGCCTCACGCGCAGGCGTTGCCGTCTCCACCCTTTCGCGGCTTGAACGAACCGGGCTTGCCTCCACCGACTGCCTTGCGCGGCTCCTCTTCGCCCTCGATGCCCTCGACCCGCTCTTTGACTTCGTGAAGCAGCGTCGCCGCCTTGCCGAACTGCCTGTTGACTTGGCAAACTTCCATCCAGGTGAGTCAAGGCCGTCGCGTATCCGCCACCGTCGCGGGGAAAGGCCTTTACCATGACACCGCAGAGCCTTCGAGTTCTCTTCGCGTTTTCGCAAGAGCGCCCAAAGCCTGTCGGGACGCTTTCGCAAAATGGCCGCACATCGCTATTCCAATTCGATGATGACTTTCTCGCCTCGCCGCTGCCTCTTTCCCCGTTCCATTTGCCAGTGCGGCCCGGGGTCCACGCCTTTGACGCGCGTGTCGGCCAGGAAACATTTGGCGTATTTGAGGATGCCCTTCCAGACGGCTGGGGACGACGGATTGTCGATGCGCGCTTTATGAAACGCCAAGGGAGGCTTCCCTCTTTGCTGGAGCGCTTCGCCTCCCTTGGTGGCGACGGACTTGGCGCACTTGTTTTTGAACCATGCGATGAAGAAGCCTCTTCGCACCCCCGCGATTTTAGGCTTGACATCCTGGCCCGCAATGCCTGGGACTTCCATGACTGCCGCGTCGAAGACGTTCTGCCCGCCTTGCGCCGAGCGGCGGGGAGTTCGGGTGGAGCCCGTCCAAAGGCCAACGTCGCGTTCAATCCCGCCACAGGCGAGGTGTCCGCCCCGGAAGAGCCGATTCCAAGCGGGTTTGAGCCGTGGATTGTCAAGTTCAACGCACGTGCCGACGGGAAAAACGCTGGAGCCATCGAGTTCGCCTATGCGGAACTAGCGGCCGAAGCTGGCGCCAATGTGGCGCCGCACCGACTTATCGAAACCAAGGCAGGTCGCTTCTTCGCGACAAGGCGCTTTGACCGCGCACCTGGTGGACAACGGCTTCATCTTCATTCCGCAGCGGGACTTCTCGAAGCGGACTTCCGCACACCCGGCGACGAATACGCCCTCATTTTCCGCCTCTCCGCCGCGCTTCTCCGAGATGCAGCCGCACAGCGCGAACTCTTCCTCCGTGCCTGCCTGAACGTTTTCCTTCACAACCGTGACGATCACCTCAAAAACTTTTCGTTCCTCATGGATGCCAATGGACGTTGGTCTCTTTCGCCCTTCTATGACTTCACATACGCGGACGGACCAGGAGGCTGGCAAACTTTGTCCGTGGCGGGGGAGGGGGCAAATCCTGGAGCGGAAGATTTGCTTAGGCTTGCCGCGCAAGTCGGCATTTCTGCGAACGACGCGCGCGACGCCATTGACCGCGCCCGTGCCGCAAGATCGCGCCTAGCGCCGCTTTGCCGCGAGCTAGGTGTCCGTCCCCCTAAGATGCAAAGCCTTTGACCGTTGACTAACCCTCCCAGGCGCTACCGCGCCGATTCTTGAAAAATGGGAACGGGGAACAGGGTCGAAGGTCGGGAGCGTCTGGGAATGCTTGGCGAGATGTTGGTGCGAGTGAAAAGGTTTTACTGCTCACTTCGTTCGCGACGAATGGAGCGGTTTTGGCGCTCAACACGCGGAGGCGGGCTTCGCCAGCCGTGCCGGTCTGCCTTCGGCGCCCGCCTGGCGCAAGCCCTGCTTCCTCCATGTGTTTCGCGCGGCGTTCCGTGTGAGAATGTTAGGGCGGGGTGGCTACACCACAATCGCTTTTGCCGCAAGTTCCATCAACCTCCACGCGAGGATCGATTGTGGCGTAGGGCTTGGCCCGTCGTAGCCACATTGATGCGAGCGTAATCCTTGCGTGTCGTGAAACGACTTGCGTTAAAGCGCATCGTCCGGAACGGAGTCCTGCCCTAGTTCCTAGCCCCTAGCCCCACATTGGCAATTGGCAACATTGGGATTGGCAACACTTTCACATTTTCACATTCCCAACGATGGCTCGCATGGCGAAGCGGCGCAACAGCTTTCCTGCTTCGGCGCGGTAGCGCCAAACCGCACCTCTAAACATCTAAACTTCCAAGGCGCTTGCGCCAAACATCGCCCGAAGGGCTCAAACTTCCAAGCGCCTCGCGCCCCTGTCGCATTTTTCCCGATAATATTGTCGTAATTTTCCCGATAGTGGTGTTGGGATTTGCTAGAATAGATGGCATCGCGGTGAGCCGTGCCATTGGGAAACCATGGTCTCGTCACCATCATTCCGGTAATGCAAAACACAACAAGGAGACAAGCAATGAACACACGCACATTCGTCGCAACGGCTCTGGTAGCGGCCACGGCGGCAACGGCATTTGGCCTTGCCAATGATTCAATCATGCGAATCGCGCCGGATGGCGGCATCGCCAACAAATTCTGGCGCTTCCGCATCAAGCAGACACGCAACTGGTGGTATGATGAATCCAAGGCAAATCCTGGTCACGACGAAGTGCCTATCGGTGTAGCCCTGCGCGGACTGGCGTTTTATGATCGCGATGGAAATCGTATTTGTTCAAGCGGAACTTCGGGAAATGAAGTCCTGGGGTGGGGGCGAACGACCACAAACGCGAATTCGTCGGTGTTCAACATCCTGTATTTTGATGAAACGAGCGCGCACAACTTCTCACAAGGCCTTGGGTCTGGCTCCGGACAGGTCGCGCATCCAGATCCGGCGGACGAATCGACCTGGATCGGGTTGGTCTTCGAGATCGCCGAAACGAACAAATCCGTGGGTGCATACCGGTTGCTGACTTCAGGAGACCACTCCGACCGCGATCCCTACGCATGGGAGTTTTCCGTTGCCGATTCGCAGAATGGCCCGTGGCAAGTCGTGGAAGACCATGTGGAAAGTGCGGCCGACGAGTTCTACACGCGGCTTGGAACAGCGGCGCGTGTCTCATGGGAAGCCTTCAATGGCGGATACGAGATGGTTTTCTCGGCCGGTCTTTCCATCCATGGCGCATCCAGCGGAAGCTCCAACCTCGTCGGGCGGGCGAGCCTCTTCAACGGTCTGGATTCGGATGCGCGCGTCTTCGGCGATGTCGCGTCAACGGAATCCATTGTCAAGGACGGCGCATCATCGGTTGAACTGCTGGGCAATGGCGCGGCGGCGAATGTGACCGTCTCTGGCGGAAAGCTTACGCTTGGCGGCTACCAGCAGGGATTCGCCAACAAGTACTGGCGCTGGCGAATAAAAAAACTCAGGGGCTGGCTCTATGGCTGGCAGAACAGTCAATGGCACGATGAGTCTTATGCTCCTAATGGGGCGGTATTGCGGCGTTTCGCCCTGTATGGGCAGGATGGAACAACGCGGTTGAATGCGGCCGCCGACGGGACAACCGTCAAGACCGCCATCAATTCCGGCAACGGCCAAATCGGCAATTTGCTTCTCGCAGCTGGTTCAGGAACTGAAAACTTCAATCAGGCGCTGGGTTCAGGTTCGGGGCAGGTGGCAACCCCTGACCCGTCTGACGAAAGCACTTGGATAGGGTTTGTCTTCAAGATTCCCGATTCGATGGGAAGCGTCCATTCATACAACCTGAAAACATCTGGCGACCACTCGGACCGCGATCCCATCGAATGGCGGCTGGAGGCCGGCGATTCAGTTGATGGCCCGTGGACCATTGTCGATGACCACCGGGAAGCCCCGAAGGAGTTCATTGCCCGGGCGCAGGCTGGGGCGATAACGGACAGTTACATCAATCCCAGCGACCCGAGACCGTATGGCCGTGTGAGCTGGCAGGTGTTCAACGGTGGCATCGTTCCCTTGCCGCTTCCCTACGGCGGCGCCATCCTGGACAAGGTCTGCTACGGTGCTGGTGGCGTTGTCTCGCTCGCCAACGGTGGCGAACTCGTCCTTCCTGGCTTCTCTACCGTTACGGGCGAACTGAAGATTGACTGCGCTTCAGGAGGCGGCAGCATTTCGCACCTCAATCCGGCCGCGATTGGTCGCATTGACCTTGTGAACCTACCGGCAAACATTGAATTCCCCTACGAGATTCCGCTACGCTTCGCCAATGGCGTCAATTTGGCGAATCTGAAGAACTGGGCCGTGGCGGCCGATGGCGTTACTCAGGCGGGATGGCATCTGCTTGCCGAGGATTCGTCCGTCAGCGTCGTGAAGGGCGGCACGGTCATTATCATGCGGTAAAACATGACGGCAGCATTGTTTCTAGCCGCCTTGCCGCTGTTCTTCCCAGGCGACAAGGTTGACCTCTCCGAAGGGCAGAAGCGGATTTTCGATGACTGCGGAGCACTCGTCCTTGAAACGGACAAGACCGCTCTGGAGCATTCCGAAATCCAAGGCCGCCTGGGCGCATTCCAGTTCGTCGCCGGAGACGCCACAAACTGGTTTGCCTATCTGCCGTCACGGACCGTCGCGCCATGTGCGTGGGTGGGGACAGGCACCCACGCCTCGCACGGCTGGCGACAGGGCGACGCCCGCCTAGTCGAGGCGATGGCCATGGCTGGCATCGGCACCGTCCGCGTGGAAACCAACTGGGAAAACTCGGAGAAGGAGAAAGGGGTGTTTCGTCCGTTGCAGGGCCTGGACCAATTCATAAACGACCTAACTGGACGCGGCATTTCCGTCAATCTCCTTCTCACATACGGCAACCGCATTTACGAAAACCCACTCGACCCGGAGGCCTTTTCCGCCTTCTGCGCATGGACTGCCGGCAGATACAAGGGGATTGTAGAAAGGTATGAGGTCTGGAACGAACCCCAGAACTTCTGGTTTCCCAAGACATACGGCAACGAGCAATGGCTCGACAAGTTCATCGAATTGACTTCTTCCGCAAAAGCTGCGATTCGCAAGGCCAACCCTTCGGCCAGTGTTGGCGTCGCCGCCGAGGATGTCGAATCGTTGCTTGACGCAATGATCATAAAAG
Organism: Kiritimatiellia bacterium; assembly: GCA_017962605.1. Lineage (GTDB taxonomy): Bacteria > Verrucomicrobiota > Kiritimatiellia > RFP12 > JAAYLN01 > RGIG5952. The sequence goes on from JAGCUY010000045.1 coordinate 5,259, forward strand.
GCATCGCCGACGAGGAGGACGTGATCGCCTTCCATCCCTATTGCCACCGCCAGCACAGGCCGGAGCGCGAATATTTCCTGAAGGACTTCGGGGCAAAGCACCGCGCCCTCGCCAAGCGGCATGGCGGTGCGACGCGGTTCGCAATCACCGAGGCGGGATGGAGCACCTTCCAGGGGACGGGCGTCTTCTGGCAGGTTGCGGGAAGCTATCCGAGGGCGTCATACGCCGGACAGGCCAATTGCATTGTCCGCTTTTTCCTCGCCGCCCGCGCGGCGGGCGTGGAGTTCGCCTGCCAGTATGATTTCAGGGACGACGGCACCAGACGAGACCACGCCGAACACAACTTCGGATTGATGTTCAGGGACTTTTCCCCCAAGCCCGCATACGCGGCAGTCGCGACTTTGACGCGCATGGTAGGGGCTGCGGACTATGAGGGAGAATTTGCTGCCGACCCATCGCGCTACCGTGTGATGCGGTTTAGCCAAGAAAGCAAGACCACTCTCGCCTGTTGGTCAATTGAAGGGGAATGCGAGTGGCCCATCCCAGAACCATTCCACGGCGCGGAGATGTTTGATCTCTACGGCAATTCGCTTGGCCGTCTTGAATCCGACGCCATCACCCTTGCCGAGCGTCCGTTCTACATCGTCCGCGAAATCGCAGGGCAGTAGGGCGTTGCTGGATGGTTTCACTTCAGGTGTGGCAAAAGATTGTCATGCTGGGGAAGGCGCTACCGCGCCGAAGTTGGGAAACTGGAGCGCCGCCCCGCGATGCGGGCCATCGGCCAGGACGCCGCCGCACTGGTGCAAGCCCCGTGCGCCTGCATCCCTGCCGTGTGGCTTCTCGCCACGGCGCACCGGATTGGGAACCGCCTCCGGCGGGTTGGAATGTTCTTGGAAGGGAGGGCCCGGCTTCGTCCGGGCCGCTGCGGACGCGACAAAGCGCGTCCCTCCCGACCTTCGACCCCGTTCCCGTCCTTTGACCTTCGACCTTTCCCAGATTTTCCCATGCCGCAAAGCGGCCTTTCCAATCTGCCGGGGACGGCCACAGGCCGTGCTGCAGGGATGGCGACGCATGAGGCTTGCTTCAATGCGGCGGCATTCCCGACGCAGATGCGAATCGCGCTTCCCCGGCAGTTTCCAAAGTTCGGCGCGGTAGCGCCATCTGCGAAAAGCCTTTTCCATCAGGTGAATTGTGTGCCAACGTCTTTGGCCACACGGGCCTGGTCTTTTCCCGCTGCTACTGTAAGATTCTCCATACATCACGAAGACTGCATGGCTGGCGAAGTTTTGTCGCACCCTTTCACTTCATTGCGAACGAAGTCGGAGTTTGTTATAATTATCCTGGAGTTTTCAAGGAGCATGGAAGACAAACGCGCAGATTTCATTGACAGGCATTCGGGGCTATTCTGGTACACTCCAGAATCGTCACGGCACTCCATCAGTGACGAGTTGCTTGTCGAATCAACGCTGAACTATGGGACCCTCGATGATTTCAGGGAGCTTAAAGCCATCATGACGCCGCAGCACCTCGCGAAGGTGTTCTTCTCCGCGACTGGACGAAAAGCAAATAACTACTTTCCGGAAATCAGAAACTTCTTCTCGCTCGCGCTGAAAAAGTATGTATAGTGAAAACAAATCAAGGCGGGACTTGTCGGAATCGCATTGGCAGGAGTTTGAGCGGTCGTTCATCGAGCTTCCCTGCCGCTGACGCGGCTGCACAATAGTCTCCGCGATTTGTAGCCGCGCCCAAGTCAAGCCCCGAAAATTTGATTTTTAGGATTTCGGGGCTTTGGAAAGTCGCATTTCGCAAGCCCCGAAAAACGCTTTTCCTGAATTTCGGGGCTTGACTTCTCATCTGTTTTATGCGAGAATGGAGGCGTTTCTTTCACTTTGTGGGCACGAAATTCATGGGAACGGAGCGCGGCGGGCACATTGCAAGGAACCTTGAGGAACTGGCTCTCGCCGGCTTCGTCGCGCAGGATTCGGGGCTCAACCCCGAAACCGGAAGCCGCGCGCGGCAGGGTCGCTACCGCCTTGCGGACAACTACACGCGGTTTTTCCTGCGCTTCATCGAGCCACATCTGCCCGAAATAGAGGCTGGTCGCTTTGCCTTCGCCTCGCTGGACTCCCTGCCGGGGTGGGAGACGACACTGGGGCTGCAGTTCGAGAACCTTGTCGTCAACCATGCGATGGAACTGATGCCGTTTCTGCATCTTGACGGGATTCCGGTCCTCTCCGCCGCGCCATACTTGAAAAGACGTTCTGAATCCGGGGCGGGTGTCCAGATCGACCTTTTGATACAGACGCGGAAGAGCCTCTATGCGGTGGAGATAAAGCGGCGAAGGGAAATCGGCGAGGAAATCGAGAAGGAAGTGGCCGACAAGCTGGCGCGAATACACGCGAACCGGGGAATGTCTCTGCGAGCCGCGCTGGTTTATGAAGGGCGGCTGGCGCCAGTCGTCCGGGGAAATGCATGGTTCGACGCGATTGTCCCCATCGACCTTCTTCTAGGAATATGAACAACGAGGGAATGCGAGCGACTGACGCGGCGGCGCTGAGAATCTGCTATAATCATTTCACCATGAAAAAATCAATTCTATTCTTCGCGTCCGCGATAACCGTAACCGCCGCATTCGCCGGAGTCCTCGACAAGGCCTGGCTCAAAGGCACCACCGACAAGAACCCGCTCTCTTACGCCCCGGATGAGCCGATGGTCTTCACCATCACGCCGATGGAACTCGACGGCGCGGTTCCCGAAGGCGAATACAACCTCTGGTGGAAAATCTCCGACGACTTCGGCCGTGCAGAGGATGGCACCAAGCCTTTCACCGGCGAGCCGATGGTGTTCACCGCCAGCCTCGGCCAGCCCGGCTTCGTCCGCCTCGAAGCCTACGTCTGCACCCCCGACGGCAAGCGCTACTCGAAGAAGTTCATGGGCGACACCTCCACGCCCGAAGGCCAGAAGGCCATGAACGAATTCGAGAAGAAGCCGCACCACGTCTTCTTCGACGGCGGCGCCGCAGTCAATCCCGACGCCCTTGAGCCGCCGGAGGAGCCTGCCGACTTCGACGAGTTCTGGGCAAGGCAGTTCGAACGCCTCGACAAGGTGCCGATCAAGTGCGACCGCGTCGAGACGGACTGCCCCAACCCCCAAGTGCGCCGCTGGGCCGTGAGCATATCCTGCGCCGGCCTCCGCCCCGTCACCGGCTACCTCTCCATCCCCAAGGCAGTTGAAGAAGGCAAGACCTTCCCCGTCCGCCTTGAGACTCATGGCTACAACGGCGACAGCTTCACGCCCAACAAGCCGGGCTGGGCCAACGCCGGCGAAATCGTCCTCAACATCAACGCCCATGGCCTGAAACTCCCCGAGTTCGGCGCCACCGAAGCTGACCGCAAGGCCCTGCGCTGGGAGGCCCGTTCCAACGGCAAATCCTACGCCTTCGATCCCGAGCAGAACAAGGATCCCGAAGTCGCCTACTTCAACGGCATGGTCCTCCGCGTCAAGCGCGCCCTCCAGTTCCTCAAGACCCTGAAGGGTTGGAATGGCGTTGACATCTACGCCTCAGGCGGAAGCCAGGGCGGGCTCCAGACCATCTGGGCGGCCGGCTGCGGCGAGGGCGTGACCAAGGCCTACTCCGGCATCACCTGGTGCTGCGACCTCCCAATGAACAACAACCGCAAGGGCTGGTATATCCCCTACGTTGACGGCCTGGCCTACTATGACGCCGTCACCTGGGGCAAGCGCATCCCCGAGACCTGCCGCACTGAAATCACCCGCGCGGGCATTGGTGACTACACCTGCCCGCCCATGGGTCTCGCGAAGCTCTGGAACGCCATCCCCGGCTCCAACAAGATCATCAAGTGGGTGCAGGGCTCCCAGCACGGCTACGTCCCGCCCGCATACGAAGGCCGCGACTTCGAAATCAGGAAGATCGCAGAGTAATCCGCACCCTAGCAGATGCGTCTTTCGCCTTCAAGATTGCTGCCGCCAGCCGCCGCGTTGGCGGCAGCGCTTCTTCTCCGGCTGGCCTATCCGCCATTCACCGGATCCGATGTCGCCTTCTTCGCCCTCGCCCCGCTGCTCCTCGCGCTGCGTTTCGCAACGCCGCGCCAGGGCTTCCGCCTGGGTTTCCTCTTTGGCCTCGCCTTCCGCCTAACTTCGCTTTCATGGCTTGTCGCCTTGAAGGACAACGGCGGGCCTTTTGTCCTGGTCGTATTCGGTCTCCTCGGCCTCTCAGCCGTTACGGCGCTCTTCCACGCCCTCTTCGGCTGGCTTGTCGCCTCCGTCTGGACATTCACCCGGCGCCCCTTGCTGCCGCTACCATGGCTCTTCCGTTCGGTCGCCTGGCTTTCCCAGGCGCTGATATGGGCCGGATGCGAACATCTCGTCGGCAACGTGCTTTCAGGTTTCCCCTGGAACCCCCTTGCGGCTACCCAGGTCCGCAACCTGCCCATCCTCGCCACAGTGGCCCTTGGCGGCGCGCCATTGCTTTCGGCGGTCATGGTGACCTTCAACGCCGGCGTCGCCTCACTTGTCGCGCATTTCATTCGCAACTTTGTCGGGCAGAATGAGGCCAGCAGTCTCGATGCGGGGCAGGGGGTGCGTTTCCGGTGGTGTCCCCGCTCACTTCCCCTCGGCATTGCCGTAATCCTCCTTCTCGCCGTCTGGTGGCGCGGCCTTGACCGTGTCCGCGCCCTTGACCGCGCTTCAGCGGCCGCGCCAAAGTTCCGCATCGCCCTCGTCCATCCCGACGCCGCCTGCATCTTCGAGCGCGACGACGAGGCCGTCGCCGCCGCAAACGAAGCCCTCTTGTCTTTCACGGAACTCGCCTCGGCCACCGGGCCCGACCTCGTTGTCTGGCCCGAAACCTCGCTCCCCGGCTACATTCCATACGACCGCGATGCCGCCGCGCTCGTCCGCGATGCCTGCGCCGCATCCGGCGCGCCGCTTGTCGCCGGCGCCGTGGAATATGTTCCGCGCTTTCCCGGCGACGACGACGGACTGATATTCAATTCGGCGCTCCTCTTCCGCGATGCGCCAATCATAGCCGGAACTTACCGCAAGCGCCACCTTGTTCCTTTTGGCGAATTCATCCCACTTGAGTCAAAGATTCCGGTTCTCAAGCGCCTCGCCCCGACAGGCTTTTCATGCGAGCCAGGGCTGGAGCCGAAGCTATTCGAGGTCGAGAACCGCTCCGCTTCCACCAACCGCGCCACCGTCGCCTTTGCGCCGCTGATCTGCTTCGAGGACGTCTTCCCTTACCTGGCGCGGGATTGTGCCGCCGCCGGGGCAGGGGCCTTGCTCTCAATTGCCAATGACGCCTGGTTCGACGGCACCAGTGAGCCTGAGCAGCACCTTTCCCAGGCGATTCTTCGTGCCGTTGAGACTGGCTTGCCGATGATCCGGGCAACCAACCGCGGAGTGACGGCCTTCATCTTGCCGAGTGGCCGCATCCTGCGTCGCCTCGGCGATGGCAAGGGCGGTGGAACGCCCGGTTTCATCACGGCCGAGATCGGCGTTCCCACCACGCCGCGACTCACCCCCTACGCACGCCATGGCGACGCCTTCTTCGCTCAACCCTGCGCCGGATACGTCCTCGCCCTGGCCATAGTCATTGCCCTGCGCCGCCGCTCACGGGGCGCGTTAGTAAGAAAATGAACCATACCTCTGACAATTCACCGACCTTGTTGGCCATCTCCGCCGAGGTGCCAGCCGAACTCGTACCGCAGATCGCCGACTGGCTAACCGAGCGCGGCGCATTCTTCAGCACATGGGAGGACCGCGAGGGCGGCCCCAGCCGCATCGAGACATTCATCCCCGACGACCCCGCATCGCCGGACTGGACACCATACGCCTCAATGCTCTGCGCCACTGCCGACGAGGCCATCGCCCTGCTTCAAGAGGCTTGCGCCGCCTTTGGCGTCGAGGCCGCCCCTGCCGTATCCACCGTCAAGACCGAGGACTGGGCTGAGAGCTGGAAGCGCTTCTTCAAGACTATCCGCGTATCGTCACGCTTGGTGATACGTCCGCCGTGGGAGGACTACGACGCCGCAGAAGGCGAGCGGGTGATTGTCCTCGACCCCGGCATGAGTTTCGGGACAGGCAAGCATGCCACCACCCAGGCCTGCCTGCAGTTCCTCGACGCCCTTGCCTCCGAGGACGCCTCCCGCGCCGTCCTCGACATCGGCTGCGGCTCCGGCATCCTCTCCATCGCCGCTTCGCTCCTTGGCTTCGCCAACGTCCGTGGCATCGACAACGATCCCGACGCCGTGCGCATCGCCGCCGAAAACGCCGCTGCCAACGGCGCGGCCGCTTCGTTCGAGGTTTGTGACCTGGCGCTCTGCCAGCTGAAGGCGCCCGTCGTGGTGGCGAATGTCCTGGCTGTGGTCCTGGAGAAGTTCGCACGCGAAGTCTCGGGATGCGTCGAGCGTGTCAAGGGCAACGCCCTCATCCTTTCAGGCATTCTCGACACGCAATACGAAAGTGTCCGCCGCGCATACGAGGCGAACGGCGCGACAGAGCTGCGCAGCGTCCTCGTGGGCGAATGGCGCACCGGCCTGTTCACTTTTGCCTGAACGATTCTATTGACTATCCCGCTAAAATTTGCAATTCTGGTTATCTTGGTTTTACAAGCATAAAGTTTAGGAGAACACGATGAACGACAAGGAACGCGCTGACTTCACCCTGGCCGCAAACACCATCCGCTGCCTTTCGGCGGACGCCATCCAAAAGGCCAAGTCCGGACACCCAGGCCTCCCGATGGGAATGGCCGACGTGGCATCAGTCCTATGGTTGAAATACCTCAAGCACGACCCGCAGAACCCGCAGTGGCCCGACCGCGACCGTTTCGTCCTCTCCGGCGGCCACGGCAGCATGCTGCTCTACTCCCTCCTCCACCTCTCCGGCTACGGCCTGACCATTGACGACCTCAAGCAGTTCCGCCAGTTCGGCAGCCTCACTCCCGGCCACCCCGAATACGGCCACACCGCAGGCGTCGAGACCTCGACCGGCCCGCTGGGGCAGGGGATCGCGAACGGCGTCGGCATGGCCCTCGCCGAGAAGATGCTAGCGGAGCGCCTCAATGGCGGCCTCGGCGACTTCAAGCCCGTTTCACACAAGACCGTCGTGATGTGCGGCGACGGCGACCTCCAGGAGGGCATCAGCCACGAGGCATGCGCCCTTGCCGGACGCCTCGCCCTGGACAACATGATCCTCATCTACGACTCCAACAAAATCACCATCGAGGGTTCGACCGACCTGGCCGACGCCACCGACGCCGCGATGCGCTTCAAGGCATACGGCTGGCGCGTCCTTGAAATGGACGGCCATGACTACGCGGACATTGACAGGACCCTCCGCAAGGCATTCGCGAACAAGTCCGGCAAGCCGACGATCATCATCACCCGCACCACCATTGGCAAGGGCAGCCCCAACAAGCAGGGAACGGCCGGATGCCACGGCGCGCCTCTCGGCGACGACGAAATCCGCCTGGTGAAGCAGGGGCTTGGCTTCGACCCCGACAAGTCCTTCTTCGTCCCCGCCGAGGTCTATGCGGCATTTGAGAAGCGGACGCGCTCCATGCACCGCCTCTCCCTCAAGTGGAAGCGCCAGTTCAAGGTCTGGAACGCCATGAACCCCGAACTTTCGGCTGCATGGCGCCGCCACTTCTCCGGCGAACTTCCCGACAACCTGGAGTCGCTCCTGCCAGCCTTCGACCTGGCCAAGCCGGTGGCGACCCGCGCCGCGTCCGGCGCAGTCCTCAACGCCATCGCGCCGTCGCTGCCGCAGCTGATTGGCGGCTCTGCCGACCTCGCCCCGAGCAACAACACCTACCTCAAGGGCCTGGGCGACGTCGGGCCAGGGGCCTTCGGCGGCCGCAACCTCCATTTCGGCATCCGCGAACTCGGCATGTCCGCAATCATGAACGGCATCGCCGTCCACGGCGGCTTCAAGGTCTTCGGCGGAACATTCTTCGTCTTCAGCGACTATTGCCGGCCCGCCTTGCGCGTGGCCTCGATGATGAAGCTGCCTGTGATTTTCGTGTTCACCCACGACAGCTTCTACGTCGGCGAAGACGGCCCGACGCACGAACCGGTGGAGCAGATCGCGGCTCTCCGGGCGATGCCCGGCGTCACGGTGTTGCGTCCTGCTGAGGCCACCGAGGTCGCCGCCGCATGGCTCTGGGCGCTTCGCTCCGCAAAGGGCCCGGTGGCGCTGCTCCTATCGCGCCAGAACCTCGACATCATCGACAGGACGAAGTTCCCCGCTGCCTCAATGCTGGAGAAGGGCGCATACACCCTCTGGCAGAGCGGCAAGGGCGCACCCGACGCCATCGCCATCGCGACTGGCTCCGAGGTCGGCCTTGCGCTGTCCGCCGCGAAGAAGGCGGCCGAGGAAACCGGGAAGAACATCCGCGTCGTGAGCATGCCGTCGCGCGAACTCTTCGCCGCGCAGCCTGCCGCCTACCGCGAGGAGGTCCTGCCGTCGTCTTGCGCGAAGCGTCTCGTCATGGAGGCGGGCGTTTCCTTCGGCTGGGAGGGCGTCGCCGGACCAGAAGGGAAGATACTCTCCGTCGAAGGCTTTGGCCTCTCCGGCCCGTACAAGGCGCTGGCGGAGCACTTCGGGTTCACCGTCGACAACGCCACCGCAATCCTCAAAGGACTCTTGTAGCGCCAATGAAGGCGGAAGCCCATCAAGGCGAAAAGCCGGCACCGAACGACTTCAAGGGCCGCGCCGCCGAACACAAGCCGCGCGAGCGGATTGAACTGGCTGGCACCGCCTCAGTGGCCAGCGCAGAAGAGCTTCTGGCCGTCATCCTCAAGACCGGCGCCGCCGGATGCGACGTAATGGAGCTGTCGCGCCGCCTAATTGACGCATTTGGCAGCGTGGAGGCTCTAGTGAAGTGCGACTTCGGGACGCTCAAGGCCGGCATAGACGCCTACAACAAGTCTCATCCCAAGCGCAAGATTCTCGGCCTTGGCCGCGTGAAGACCCTTGAACTCGCCTGCGCATTCGAGCTGGCCCGCCGCGGCTACATCTCCCCCCGCAACGACAGGAAGCCGATAATCTCCTCGTCTGATGCCGCCGAAGTCTTCCGCGCCGCGCTCCCCGTAGGCGCCGAGCGGGAGACCTTCATGGCCCTGCCGCTCGATGTCAAGCGGCGCCCCATCTCCGCGCCGCAGGCCATATCCGTCGGAACTGTGAGCGGCGTGAGCGTCCATCCACGCGATGTGTTCTCAATAGCCGTCCGCTGGAATGCCTTTTCGCTCATCGTTGCCCACAACCACCCGAGTGGGAACCCAACGCCGTCCAAGCGCGACATCGACCTCACGAAGACCCTTGAGGAATCCGGCAAGATGATTGGCATCCCGCTCATCGACCACATAATCGTGACCGACACATCCCACTTTAGCTTCGCGGCCGACGGCCTGCTTGACAAGCCGCCTGCGCCGCCTCCCGCCCGTCGCAGCAAATAGGCCGCAACTGGACTAACCACTAATAAATCAAAGCAAACAAAACTGGAGAAGAACCCAAATGATTGCCCAAATCCCCGCTTCAATTTCCAATGACAAGCCGCTGCGCATAGCCATTGCGCAGATCGCAAAGGACCAGACCGACCTTTTCGCATACGAGGCAAAGAGGCATGACGCCTTTTCCCGCGCCCGCGCCGAGGGCGCGGACTTCGCCGCCATCGGCGGTGAGTCCGGCCTTGTTGAGGACGAGCGCGTCACAATCGTCACCGACGTCTCGCTTTTCAACGGCTCAATGCAAGCCACCCTTGAGCGCCTCTCCCGGCGCGCCGTCGAGACCGGCAAGCCTGTGGTTCTTGCCGGAACTTCCGGCGTGAACGACGGCGGCAAGGCGATTCGTCCCTTCAACGGCCTCAGCGGCGTATTCTCAATCGATGGCGCATTCCATCCTGTCCTCCAGCGCTTCGAAGAGGGATTCGCCACCATCGACCTCGACGATGCCTCGATTGCCGCCCTTCCGGCGGCGCCGGTTGCCGAAACATTCAATGACAAGGCCCGCGCACTGCGCTTCGGCCTGCATGCGTTCATGGCGCGTCTCGGCATTAAGCGCGTTGTGATTGGTGTCTCCGGCGGCATTGACTCCGCCGTGGCCTCCGCCCTCTACTCCAGCTTCCTGCCACCTGAGGACATCCTGCTCATCGCGATGCCCGGCCCCTTCACCTCGCAGACGACGCGCCGCCTTGCCCGCGAACTCGCAACCGGCCTGGCCACGCGCTTTGCCGAAATCCCCATTGGCGAGGCAGTCGAACTTACCTGTCGCCAGTTCGCCGAACTTCGCAGCGAAGGCCCTGGCGGCGGCGTCCAGGGCGCGTGGGAGCTGTCGCCCTTCGCAGTTGAGAACGTCCAGGCCCGCGACCGCGGCTCGCGCGTCCTCGCCGCCGCGACCTCCGCCTTCAACGGCGTCGCCTCCTGCAACGCCAACAAGGCAGAGGCAACTGTTGGCTACGGCACGCTACACGGCGACATCTTCGGCTGGCTCTCCTGCCTTGGCGACCTCTGGAAAGGCGAGGTCTATCAGCTTGGCCGCTTCCTCAACAATGAAATCTTCCGTCGCGATGTCATTCCCGAGGGAATTTTCACCATCAAGCCGTCGGCGGAACTCAGCGAGGCCCAGGCCGTTGACCAGGGGCTTGGCGATCCGCTTGACTACCCCTGGCACGACAAGCTGTTCCGCGCCTGGGTCGAGGAAGACTATACACCAGAGGACTGCCACCGCTTCTTCGCCGATGGGTCAATCGCTTCGCGGATTGGCTATGAGGGCGATCCGGCGGCGCTTTTCCCGACGATCGATGCCTTTGATGCGGACATGCGCCGCTGGTGGGGGCTCTTCCGTGGGCTGTCCGTTGCGAAGCGTCTCCAGGCGCCGCCGACCCTCGCCGTCTCCAAGCGCGCCTTCGGCGAGTTCCCCGAAATCCAACGCGGCGCTTCAAAAAGTTAAAGGCAAGCCACACCCTTCACTCATCTCTCCACTCATTGTGGTATAATATTATTCTGTTCGGGGGAGCCGCCAGGTGGCGGCTGAGAGGGGGCGATTGCCGCCCCGACCCTTAGAACCTGACTTGGGTAATGCCAACGTAGGGAGTAAATATGGAGAAATCAAAGCAGGGCATCTCCGCATTCCAATGTGGAGTCGTGTGGTTCGGCGCCGCCGTGTCAATCGCCGAAATCGAGGCGGGTCGCGAACTCGCCGGAGCGGCCAAGGGCGGTAGCCTTGGCTCTGTCGTAGCAGCCGTAATCCTCGGCCATGTGATTGGCGGCGTTCTTCTTTTCGCCGCTGGGTTGATTGCGGCTCTCTCGCGAAGAAACGCAATGGAGTGCGCGCGCCTCCCATTCGGCGGCGGCGCATCCCTCTTCGCCTCGCTGAACATCGTCCAGCTAGTTGGCTGGACGGCGGTGATGGTGGCGCAGGGCGCCGCCGCAGCGGCCGTCCTCCTGCCTTCCGTCCCATTCGCCGTGCAGGCTTCGGCCATCGGCGCATTGGTCGCCATCTGGATTTTCATCGGCCTGGGCGGTGTCAGCCGTCTCAACTCCATTGCCATGTTCCTGCTGCTAGCCCTTGCGGCGGCGCTGAGCGTCAAGCTCCTGCGCGGGGCAGGGGATGCCTCGGCAACCCCCTTCTTCGAGGGGAAGGAGCCATGCTTCTGGATGGCCCTCGAACTCTCCGTGGCGATGCCGCTGTCGTGGCTGCCGCTCGTCGGCGACTACACTCGCGACGCCCGCTCGCCTATCGCGGCCTCCGCCACCGGCGCCGCCATCTACACTCTCGTCTCGTGCTGGATGTATGGCCTCGGCGTCGCACTTGTCGGCGGCGAAGGCTTCGCCCAGTCGGTGCTTGCCGCAGGGATGGGCGTTGTCGGCCTTGTCGTCGTTGTCCTCTCAACTGTCACCACGACCTTCCTCGACGCCTATTCGGCGGGCGAGAGCGCCCGCAGCCTTTCCAGGCGCATCCATCCCAAGGCTTTTGGCGTGGGCGTGTGCGTCGTCGGAACCGCGCTGGCGATTGCCGGCCTGATGGACCGCTACCTCGACTTCCTCTACCTCATCGCCTCTGTCTTCGCGCCTATGGCCGCCGTGCTTATAGCCGACTGGCTGGTTGGCCGCAAGGAGCAGCAAAGGTCGAAGAAGCATGTCGTCGTCAATTTCGCAGCATGGCTCGCCGGCCTCGTCGCCTACCATGCCGCCCTGCGCCTTGGTTCGCCCCTCGGCGCAACCCTTCCCGCAATGGCAGTGGCGGCCGCGATTGCGGCCGCAGTGAAAGGAAAGTGAAAATGAACTCATCTCTCAATCTGGCGAAAGCCATCGACAACGTGCGCAAGACGCACCCGCTTGTCCACAACATCACCAACTACGTGACCGTCCATGACGTGGCGAACATCATCCTCGCCTGTGGGGGAAGCCCGATCATGTCCGACGAACCGGAGGACGTAGAGGACATCACCTCAATCTGCAACGCGCTCAACATCAACATCGGCACGCTAAACAAGCAATCCATTGACGCCATGTTCGTTGCCGGACGCCGCGCCGCAGACCTCAACCACGCAATGCTCCTCGACCCCGTTGGCGCAGGCGCAAGCCGCCTCCGCACCACGACGGCCCTCGAACTGGTGGCCTCCTTCAAGTTCACCGCCATTCGCGGCAACATCTCCGAAATATCCACCCTCGCAAAGGGCTCGGGCACGACGCGCGGCGTCGATGCCGACGCCGCAGACGCCGTGACCGACGCCAACCTCACCGCAAAGGCCGACCTCGCGCGCGCCTTTGCCGCAAAGACATGCAGCATCATCGCCATCACCGGCGCAATTGACCTCGTGGCAGACGCCGACCGCTGCTGCGCCATCCGCAACGGCACGCCGCGCATGGGAACCATCACCGGCACCGGCTGCCAGCTTTCCGGCATGACGGCCGCCTTCCTCGCCGCCAACATGGACGACCCCTTCACCGCAACAGTGGCCGCCATCTGTTCCATGGGCCTCGCCGGTGAAATCGCCGAAAAGGCGCTCCTGCCCGGTGAGGGCAATGCGACATTCGGCAACCGCATCATCGACGCCATCTCGCTCATGGATGCCGATACTCTTGAAAAGGGCGCAAAGTATGAACTGCTCTAGAAAATCTCTCAACCTATACGCCGTCACCGATCGTCGTTGGCTCAAGGATGGCGAGCGGCTTGCCGACGCCGTGACCGCCGCGATTGACGGCGGGACCAACTTTGTCCAGCTCCGTGAAAAGAACCTCGGCCATGACGAGTTCCTGGCCGAAGCCCGCGAAATCGGCGAACTCTGCCGTGCGAGGGGCGTGCCATTCGTGGTGAACGACGATGTCTCCATCGCCATTGAGTCAGGCGCCGACGGCGTGCATGTGGGGCAGTCCGACATGGCGGCGGGCGACGTGCGCCGCATGATCGGCCCCGACCGCATCCTCGGCGTCTCGGCGCAGACAGTGGAAGAGGCAATCGAGGCGGAGGCCCGTGGCGCGGACTACCTTGGCGTTGGGGCGGTGTTCCCCACCGGCTCCAAAGATGACGCCGACGCCGTCAGCCGCGAGACTCTGGCCGCCATCTGCGCCGCCGTGAAAATCCCCGTGGTCGCGATTGGCGGCATCACTGAGGGCAACTTGCCCACGCTTGCCGGCACCGGCATCTGCGGCGTTGCCGTAATCAGCGCCATCTTCGCGCAACCCGAAATCCGGGAAGCCACCGCGAGGCTCTCCCGCCTCTGCGCCGCGTTTTGCACCCCGCCGTCCCCGGCGGGGGCGCGCAAGCCTGCGCGAAAGGCCGCTTTCACCGCCCTCACAATCGCCGGCAGCGACTCCAGCGGAGGCGCCGGCATCCAGGCCGACCTGAAGACCATGACCATGAACGGCGTATTCGCCATGAGCGCCGTTACCGCCCTAACCGCCCAGAACACACTTGGCGTGACCGGTATCATGGAGGTTTCACCCGAATTCCTCGGCCTCCAGCTCGACGCCGTCTTCACCGACATCCCCCCGGACGCCGTGAAAATCGGAATGGTCTCATCGTCGGCGCTTATCGCCGCCATCGCCGCGAAGCTGCGCCAATACTCCGCGCGCAATATCGTCCTCGACCCGGTGATGGTCGCCACAAGCGGCGCACGGCTAATCTCCGAGGATGCGGTGGAGGCCCTGGAGCGCGAACTCCTTCCCCTTGCATCCGTCACCACGCCGAACATCCCAGAGGCGGAGGTGCTGTCGGGGATGTCCATTAGGTCCGAGGGAGACATGGCGGCGGCCGCCCGCGCCATTGGCGAACGCTTCGGCTGCGCCGTCCTATGCAAGGGCGGGCACAGCCTCAGCGATGCCAACGATGTCCTCTTCGCCAATGGCGCTTTGCGCTGGTTCAGGGGACGGCGCATTGACAACCCCAACACGCACGGAACAGGCTGCACTCTCTCCAGCGCCATCGCCGCCAATCTTGCCAAGGGGGTTCAAATGCCCGACGCCATCGCCGCAGCAAAGGAATACATATCCGGCGCCCTCGCCGCCATGCTCGATCTCGGCCATGGCCGAGGCCCAATGAACCACGCCTGGCGCTTGGACAAGATTTGATTCTTGCAGCCTAGTGGCGGCGGATGCCGCGTTTTGATAGAATCTCACATGATGAAAACTCGATTCAAAATCCTTGCGTCCGCCTTGGCAATCGCCTTTGCCGCCCAGACTGTCTCCGCCTGGTCGCTTTTCGGAATATCGTCCAGCAATGCCGCCGGACGTCTGAAGTCTGCCGACGCCCTTCTTGAAAAGGCGGACATGGCTTTTGAGGCGGGCGACTACGCTACAGCCAGCAGCAACTACGAACGCGCCCTCTCAAAATACAACGTAATCGACCGCGACTATCCGGAGTTCAATGACGGCATCTCCACCATACGCATTGAATACTGCGAGGCGCAGATCGCCCAGTGCTCCATGGCTTTGACCGGTGATTCCGTGCCAACCGCGGAACCGCAAGCCGTTGCCGCCCCTGCGCAGCCTTCCGCTTCGGTGCCTGCAACAACTCCCGCCCCCGCAACGGCCATGCCAACCGTTGCCAAGCCTGCTGCAGCAAAGCCTGTAACTCTCGAAGCCCAGTCGATTTCTGAAGCGGCTGCGGCTTTCCGCAACGCCACTGGCGAATCGCAGCCTCCGCCGCAGGCAAAGGCGGCCGAAGTGGAGCCATCCGCTGACGCACCCTACAATCCCCGCTACCTCGCCTTCGATTTCGGCGAGGCGCGCGAGCTGATTGAGCGTGGCCGCCATGCCGACGCTGCCGAAATCTTGATTCCCATGGTCAAGGCAGATCCGGAAAACAGGCAATTCAGAATGCTGCTCGCCGCCGCCCGTCTTGGCTCAGGTCATCCGGAACTTGCCATCACCGCCCTTGAGGATCTGCGCGGTCGCCGCGAGGACCTGCCGCTCCTCCTCCTCCTTGCTGCCGCATACACCTCCGCCGGGCGTTATCCTGACGCCCTCCTGGCCCTCGACACGGCGGTCCGTCTTGCCCCCGGCGAACCCGATGCCTTCTCCAACCTCGCATGGCTCGCCCTGATTATGGATGGCAACACACCCGAGGCGCGAACCAATGCCGAAGGATACTACCAGCAGGCCCTCCGCCGCGGCGCCGCCCGCGACATCACTCTCGAGGCCGCGATTGGAGTGAAGTAAGTTTCCTATGATTCCATCTTCCCGCAATAAAGGCTTTTCCCTTGTCGAACTGCTGGTGGCGGTGACGATTATGCTTATCCTCGCCGGTGCGGTTGGCGTCCGCGTATGGCAGTGGGTTCCCAAGGCCCGCGTCGCCCGCGCCCAGAGCGACATCGAGGCTCTGAAGGCGGCCGTCGCCCTTTACCGCGCCGACAACTTCGCCGTTCCATCACAGCGCCAGGGGCTGGATGCCCTTATCGCCAAGCCTACCCTCCCGCCCCTTCCAAAGTTCTGGCGCGATGGCGGCTACCTTGACTCTGCCGTCCTCCCCACCGACCCGTGGGGTTCGCCCTACGTCTATCTCTGCCCCGGAACCCGCGGCGAGCAGTTCGAAATCCTCAGTTACGGCTCCGATGGAGCACCCGGCGGCGAGGGCGAGGCCGCCGACATCAGTTCCAGTTCCGGACAGGCGGCCAACGCCGCCATTCCCTGATTACCCGCGATGGACGGCGACACCATTGCCGCAATCTCGACAGCCGTCGGCCCAGGCGGCATATCCGTCGTTCGCGTCTCTGGTCCCGACGCCTTCGCCATTGCCGAGATGGTGGCTGGCATTAGACCGCCGGACTGCGCTTCATTTCCATTCGCCCGATTCGCCCACTTTCGCAATCCCGTAGAGGGCGTGGCTGCCGACAACGGCATCTTGATTTTCTTCAAGGCGCCGCGCAGCTACACCGGCGAGGACGTCGTGGAGTTCCAAGGACACGGCGGCCGAATGCCCTCGTCTCTTGTCCTTGCCGCCGTCCTCGCCGCAGGCGCGCGGCAGGCCGATCCTGGCGAGTTCACGCGCCGCGCCTTCCTCAACGGGAAAATCGACCTTGCCCGCGCAGAGGCCGTCATGGACTTTATCGGCGCCGCATCCTTGCGTGCCGCCGCCGCCGCACGCGAGCAGCTTGAGGGCGCCCTCTCCGCCAAGGTCGGCGCCATCTATGAAGCCATTGTTTCCGTTGAGGCCGATGTCGAGCACCTTTTGGACTTCGAGGAGGGCGAGATTGGCGACTCCTTCCTGCTTGACGCCCTTGCCCGCTGCCGCGCCGCGCTATCTGAGACAGAAGCCCTGCTCGCCACATGGCGCACGGGCACGATGCTCCGCGAAGGGGCGCTGGTTGTCATCTGCGGCAAGCCAAACGCCGGAAAGTCGTCGCTGTTGAACGCCCTCCTTGGACGCGACCGCGCCATAGTCTCGCCAGTGGCGGGAACTACTCGCGACGCCATTGAAGAGCCTTTTCAAGTCGAGGGCGTGCCGGTGCGCCTCGTGGAC